>NZ_BCBO01000063.1:0-117851 GCF_001320835.1 Pseudomonas sp. NBRC 111138
ATTCCCAAGTTGATCCAGGCCACGGGGACGGGTACCTCAGTTACCCTGGCGCCGCTGAATGCACAAAACGGTGGCACGGTGTCGGTGGAGTACACACCGATGTACACCACAGAAAGCATCAAGGTGACGATGGTGGGAACAGCCGGAGCGGGTTCTCCGGTGATCCCGGCCAAGAATGGGGTAGCGACGGGCAAGGTCACGTTCGATATTACCAAGGCCGCGATTGCCGCCAACGTCGGCAATGCCAACAAGACGCTCACGCTTAAGTACGACGTGACCCGTAGCGGCAAGGTGGTTGCGTCCAAGGTGTTGACGGTGACGGTGACGCCGATACCGGCTGCCAACCTACGACAGCCGTTGATTAATGGTGTTGCGCATACCGGAACTTTAGACGTTCCAAATTTGCCGGCGAACGCCAAACTCACGATTGCTCCATGGCCGCTGCAATACTCAGGCATGAAAATCTGGCTGCTTTATCGCTGTGCAGGCGCCAATCCTAACCCGCATGTCATTTGGACTGGCGCGCAACATCATTCGGCTGATGGGTTGGAGTATGGAGCGCCACTGGCTTGGTTGAAAACTTGCCCGAATGGCGCTACGGTCAGTGTTGAATTCAAGGTCGCCTATGACCCTAATACCGATGAAGCTGGTGCGGTAAGTTTCCCAATTACTCAATATACTGTGTTGAACGTGGATGAACTGATTGTTGACACAAGCCCAGTTTATCTCTCTAGGACGACCTACCTGATCCCCAGCCACCCCACGGTGCTACCGGTATTCATTTCGGGTAACTCTATTCGACGTTCGGTGAGCGGCGGCAAACCGCCTTATTATTTCAGTTCAAGTAAACCGTCTATTGCCCATGTCGATGAAACGGGGCGTGTCACCTCGCGAGGCAATGATTCGGCAATCATCACAGTGACTGACAGCTCTCAACCGCCACAGAGCAAAAGTTACAGTGTGACTGTCAGCAATGTCATTAACTGTCATGCATTAGCAGGCAAGGCGACGTGGTCGGCCACCGTATCCAACGCAAGCAGCCGTGGCCTGCGAGTGCCAGATATTTACGAGTTGCGCGCATTGAGCCGGGAGTACGGGAATCGATGGCCACTTGGAAATGATCTTTATTGGTCAAGCTCGCTATATGATTTTGTCACTTCTTACCAATACCTGAGAAATATCATTACTGGCGGGGAAATAGTGCTTAAGCCGGATATATCTACTCTCGCTCTTGGCGTCGGGTTCAACTAGAGAAAACAAGGGGCAGACTTGTCACTATGTTGATTAAGGAAATACGGAGCGAAATACCGAAATACGGGGCAGATTTATTTAAAAATTAAATCTGCCCGATCTGGCGCCCCTTCAACGATCAACACGGGCCGGCGTATTATTGTGCTGGTACCAAGGGGTTGGTCACCCCACCCAGTATCAATCAAACGACTTCCAGATAAGAACTCTGCACCGCCCGCGCCAACTTCCGCACAGCCTCAATAAACTCCGTCAACCGACTATGCAACCCATCCTCCAGAATCTCATCAATCCCCGTATACCGCAGCCGCGCTTCAAACTCGGCAGCCAAGCGCTGCGCCGTGCGCCCATAACTACCCGGCAGATCCGCGAGAATATGGCTCAACTCCTCGATACACGCATGCAGCGAGCGCGGCACGTCACTGCGCAACAGCAGCAGTTCCGACACCGAGCGGGCGTTCAGGGCATTGGGGTACAGCTCGGTATACGCCTCGAATGACGACAACGCGCGGAGCAGGGCGCTCCACTGGTAATAGCCGCGGGCCGACAGGTCGCTGACTTCTTCGGACTCTTCGCCGAACATCTCGTAGCGTGCATCCAGCAGGCGCAGGGTGTTGTCGGCGCGCTCGACAAAGGTGCCGAGGCGGATGAAGCGATAGGCGTCATTGCGCATGATGGTGCCCGAGGTCGCGCCGCGAAACAGGTGCGAACGTTGTTTGACCCAGTCACAGAAGTGGCTGATGCCATGTCGCGCCAGGCCGCCGGCGGCAATGCTGCGCATTTCCAGCCAGGTGGCATTGAGGTTTTCCCACATGTCGGCGGTGATGCGTCCGCGCACGGCGTGGGCATTGCCCCGGGCGGCGCGCAGGCAGTTGTAGATGCTCGCCGGGTTTTCTTCGTCGAGGGCGAAGAAGTGCAGCATGCGCTCGGCATCCAGGGTGTGGTGGCGTTCGAGGTAACTGTCCAGGGTGCCGCTGCTGAGCAACGACATGGCCAGTTCATCCAGGCCATCGCTGCGCCCGGCCTGGGGCATCAAGGACAGGGAATAACTGACTTCCAGCATGCGTGCCAGGTTCTCGGCGCGCTCCAGGTAGCGGGACATCCAATACAGATCTGCAGCGGTTCTACTCAACATAGTCAGCCCTCCACCACCCAGGTGTCCTTGGTTCCGCCGCCTTGCGACGAGTTCACGACCAGCGAGCCTTCCTTCAGCGCCACGCGGGTCAAGCCGCCGGGCACCAGGCGGGTTTCCTTGCCCGAGAGTACGAATGGGCGCAGGTCGATATGCCGGGGCGCAATGCCGTTTTCGACGAAGGTCGGGCAGGTGGACAGGCTCAGGGTGGGTTGGGCGATATAGGCATGGGGACGGGCCTTGATGCGCTGGCGGAAGTCTTCGATCTCGGCGGCCGTCGACGCCGGGCCCACCAGCATGCCGTAGCCGCCGGAGCCCTGGGTTTCCTTGACCACCAACTGCTCGAGGTTGGCCAGCACATGAGACAGTTCATCGGGCTTGCGGCATTGGAAGGTCGGCACGTTCTGCAGGATCGGTTCCTCGTCCAGGTAGAAGCGGATCATCGCCGGTACATAGGGATAGATCGACTTGTCGTCAGCCACCCCGGTGCCGATGGCGTTGGCCAGTACCACATTGCCGGCGCAGTAAGCCGCCACCAACCCCGGCACGCCGAGCATCGACTCGGGGTTGAACGCCTGGGGGTCGAGGAAGGCGTCGTCGATGCGCCGGTAGATCACGTCCACGGGCTTGGGGCCGTCGGTGGTGCGCATGAACACCTTGAGATCGTGCACGAACAGATCGGCACCTTCCACCAGCTCCACGCCCATTTCCCGGGCAAGGAACGCGTGTTCGAAGAAGGCGCTGTTGAAGCGCCCAGGCGTCAACACCACCACATTCGGGTTATCGAGGCGGCTGGCGCTCTTGAGGGTCTTGAGCAACAGGTTGGGGTAGTGGTCCACGGGTGCAATGCGCTGCTTGGCGAAGACTTCCGGGAACAGCCGCATCATCATCTTGCGGTCTTCGAGCATGTAGCTCACGCCGCTGGGGGTGCGCAGGTTGTCTTCCAGCACGTAGTAGGTACCGTCGCCGTCGCGCACCAGGTCGACACCGGAGATGTGCGAGTAAATGTCGCGGTGCAGATCCAGGCCGACCATCGCCTTCTGATAGCCCTCGTTGCCCAGCACCTGCTCTGCCGGAATGATCCCGGCCTTGATGATGCGTTGGTCGTGGTAGATGTCGGCGAGAAACATGTTCAGTGCATTGACCCGCTGGATGCAGCCACGCTCGATCAGGCTCCATTCACTGGCGGGGATGCTGCGGGGAATGATGTCGAAGGGAATCAGGCGTTCGGTGTCTTGTTCGTCGCCATACAGGGTGAAGGTGATCCCGGCGCGATGGAACAGCAAATCCGCTTCACGGCGACGCTGGGCCAGCAGTTCCGGCGGCGTATTGGCCAGCCAGCGAGAGAAGTCCTGATAGTGCGCACGGCATACGCCGTTTGCGTCATTCATTTCATCGAAGAAAGATCGAGCCATTCCAGTACCTTGTCAGTGCCCAGTGTGGCTTTGGGTGGCACTGCCGCTTAAAAAAACGCATGTTTTTATGAGCCCGTGGCTGAAGGTGCCAACAGGCCTGGTCCTTACTTTCTTATGGGGGCGGCTCTGGGTCGGGGGGTAACGTATGCTCCTGTTTTCCGGGTGGTGAATGGATATAGCAATGCCTGTGCCGGAATGCGAACTAGGCATCAATAACCTGTGGCGAGCGAGCTTGCTCGCGCCGGGCTGCGCAGCGGCCCCAATAAAAGCGGGAGCGCTGCGCACTCCAGCGCGAGCAAGCTCGCTCGCCACAGGAGGGGGCTCACCACAATGGGGCGCGGCGTGTTTCAGATTGGTGCGTCAACCCACTTGAACTTCACCGAGCCCCGATTCTTCTAAGGAGTTTCGTCACCTTGTGGAGCACCGTCGTGTCCAGAATCATCTCACCCCACACTCCGGAAGCGGCCCTGAATGACCACAGCGAACACAACGCAAAGATTTTCGGCTCGCCCAAGGACCGCCTCGACTTTTACCGGCGCGAGATCCAGTACGAAACCAGCATCCTGGCCAACCGCACCGACGCCTACCTGACCGCGCAATCCTTCCTGGTGATTGCCTTTGTCTCCGGCATGGGCAACCTCAACCCGGAATGGGGCAAGCTGTTCACGCTGGTGGTGCCGATCTTCCTGGTCTCGCTGGGTATTCTCAGTTCGCTGAATGCCTGGCCCGGTATCCGTGCGGCGTATGAAATCATCGACCACTGGCACTACAAGCAAAGCGAATTGCTGCGCAGCGAGCCGGTGATGGGCATGGCCTACGATGAGTCGCCACTGTTTTCCGAGGTGGAGTCGAGCCACAAGGGCTATCGCAAGTCGTTGTTGTTTTCCATGCGCGCGCCGTGGTTGTTCATGGTGTTCTGGCTGGTGCTGGGCATCTATGCGTTTTATATCCAAGTGGACAATCCACTGCGCTGACCACGCGGACGGAACTTCAGCCGTGGCCGTGACGCCTTAGCTCTATGCGGTACAGATTTTTCACCGGCCTGCAGAGAGGTGCCTCATGACCCAATCTAACGATCCACAGACTAACAATCGCAACGACCCCGCCATCGACGGCGGCGAGCCGGCCCCTGGCACTGCCGCCGATGCGCCCAAGGATCCAACGCCTGCGAGCGACCCCAAGGCCAAGGAAAACGACTACAGTCCAGACTTCAGGCCTGAGCGTGAGCACAAGCCTGAAACCGATGCCGATATCGATACCCAAGGCGGTTAGAGGAGACGCACATGTCAAAAGAACTGGACGATGAACTCAACGACCCGGGCAACGAAGACCCGGGTTCGCTGATGGACGATGCCGAGGTACCGCTGAACGACCTGGATGAAGCGGCGGACGTTGGCAACACTGAAAATCAGGACTGATCCGGCGGCGGGCCCGAGGGATTGCTGAGCTTGAAGTAGACGTCTTCCTCGGCCCCGCCGTCCAGCGACACCTCCTGGCCCACCACGCGGTTATCGATCAGCGTCTGCGCCTGATCGCGGCTGATATTGACCACTGTGCTGCGCTTGCCAGTGATCACATACACCACATCCACCCCATGCTCGGCCAAAGCTGCCAGGTAGTTGGCATGGGGCAGGTCTTCGCCCAGTTCATATTGACGTTGCTCGCGTGTGGTCACGCCGCCTGCCTGCGCCAGGTATTGCTGCGAATATCCCAGGCGTTGGCGTTCCTCAAGCAATCGTTGGGCGATGTTTTTCATTAGTTGACTCGCACTGTGGGTCCTGACTGTTTGAAACCCCGGCGCGGTGCAGGATTCAATTTTTTTGCGCAGCCTGACGCTCATACCACGCCAGCATGGGCTGGGTACTCAACCCGTGGGCCAGGATGCTCAACGCGATGACCGACAACGTCAGGTTGACCGCCACCGCACTGCTGGTGCCCACCAGCCCGTGGTTGAGCGCATAGAACAGGTAGTAAATGCTGCCGATCCCACGAATGCCGAACCAACTGACCAGGCTGCGTTGCCGCCGGTCCAACAGGCGGCCCCAAGGCATGGCGAATACACTGGCGGGGCGAATCACACAAAACAGCAACGGTGCCACCGCCAACGCGGCCCACTCCCAGTGGCTGACCAGCACGATGCCCAAGACTGTCACCAGGAACACCTCCATGGCCCGCTCCACCAGGCTGCCGAAGGCCAGCATGTCGCCCATCATCACGCCTGCCGCGATCTGGGTGTCCTTCAACTGGCTGACGTCACCATGCAAGGCTTGCTCGGGCTCGATTTCAAGGTGGCCCACCACCGGTTGCGCCAGGTGCTCGGCGGGTGTCTGGGCGTTGCCGGTGGACTTCACCTCGGCCTGGCGCAACCCCAGGCCCGCCGCGAATACCGACAGGAAGCCATAGCCGCCCACGGCTTCGGCGGTCACATAGGCAAGGGCGATCAATGCCAGTGTCAGGTAATCATTGGGCGAGAGGGTGCTGTCGGCATTGATCAGGCGCAGGCGCAACGTCACCCGGCCAATACCTCGGCCCATCCAGTAGCCGATCAATAGCCCGACCGGCACCGCCCATACCAGGTTTTTCAGCACCCAACCGCCGACCCAGTCGCCATCGAAGCCGCCGTGTTGCATGAACAGCAGGCCGAAGATCACAAACGGGAAGGCGCTGCCATCGTTCAGCCCCGCTTCGCCTGACAGACCGAAGCGCAGCGCGTCGTAGTCCTGGGCATTGTTGACCTGAACCAGGCCCGCCAGCACCGGGTCGGTCGGCGCCAGGATCGCGCCCACCAGCAGAGACACCCCCCACGATAGATCAAGCAGGTAATGCAGCAACAGCCCGGTGCCGAGGATGGTCAACAACATGACCGGGCCGGCCAGGCCGA
This sequence comes from Pseudomonas sp. NBRC 111138, assembly GCF_001320835.1. Classification (NCBI taxonomy): domain Bacteria; kingdom Pseudomonadati; phylum Pseudomonadota; class Gammaproteobacteria; order Pseudomonadales; family Pseudomonadaceae; genus Pseudomonas; species Pseudomonas sp. NBRC 111138. The sequence goes on from NZ_BCBO01000063.1 coordinate 6,677, forward strand.
AGGCAATGCGCCAGGTGCGATGCTTGAGCGGCAGGCGCAATTTCAGGCCGCTGACAAACAGCGAAAACAGCACTGCCACTTCGGTCAGGTGCTCCATCCAGCGCGCCGAGCCCTTGATGTCCAGGTGCAGCAGGTCCACACCCAGAGGGCCGATGGCGATACCCAGCAACAGGCACACCGCCGAGGTGGTGACCGGCATCCAGCGCAAGTATGAGGAGGTGAGGGCCAGGGTAAGCAGTACGGCGCCCAATACGGCCAGCCATAGAATGAAAGTCATTGTGCGTGTTCCAGGGCCGTGGTCTATGCAGCTTTGAGAACGGCGACCGGAAGGGGGTTCAATGTGATTGCCTGCCATGGGGGCAAGGCCTTATTTAGCCATTGAACGAAGGTTTGCCATGCACTAAGTTGGCCGCTTGTCGCCCGCGCATCTACGGATCTGCGTCTTTCTTCTTTCACCAGAGGCTCTGGCATGAAGTTTTCCCCCTTCGTCGAGCGAATTGCAGGGCAGGGCGTTGCCGCCTGGGACATCCACCACGCCGCGTTCGACGCCGCCAGCCAGGGCGAAGACGTCATCATCCTCAGCGTCGGCGACCCGGATTTCGCCACGCCGCCCTTTATCACTGACGCCGCCGTCAATGCCTTGCACGCGGGAGATTCTCACTACACCGAGATCGCCGGTCGCCCCGCACTGCGCGAGGCGATCGCCGCCCGTTACAGCCGAACCCTTGCCCGGCCGTTGGCCGCCGACAACGTGATCATCGTGCCCGGTGCGCAGAACGCGCTGTTCATCAGTTCGCTGTGCCTGTTGCAGGCCGGCGACGAAGTGCTGGTGCTCGACCCGATGTATGTCACCTACGAAGCCACGCTCAAGGCCAGCGGCGCCACTCTGGTGCGGGTGCCCTGCAGTGCTGAGGCCGGCTTTCGCCTGAATCCGCCCCTGCTCGCGGCCGCGATCACCCCGCGTACCCGGGCGATATTCTTTTCCAATCCGAACAACCCCACTGGCGTGGTGCTTGACCTGCAGGAGCTGCAAGCCATTGCCGACTTGGCCATCGCCCATGATCTGTGGGTGGTGGTGGATGAGGTCTACGAAAGCCTGGTGTTCGACGGTCAATACCACAGCCTCGCGGCATTACCGGGCATGGCGCAGCGCTGCATTGTGATCGGCAGCTTGTCCAAATCCCACGCCATGACCGGCTGGCGTATCGGCTGGCTCATCGCTCCAGTGCAAATGGTGCAGCACGCCGAAACCCTGCTGTTGAGCATGATGTACGGCTTGCCCGGCTTCGTGATGGAGGCGGCGACCGCCGCGGTGTTGGCCCACGATGAAGTCACTGAAGGTATGCGGGAGACCTACCGACGCCGACGTGACCTGGTAGTGACCGCCTTGAGCACCTGCCCAGGCATCCGGGTGCAGGCGCCGCAAGCCGGCATGTTTGTGCTGGTGGATGTGCGCGGCACGGGGCTGGGGTCGCTGGATTTTGCCTGGCGCCTGTTTCGTGAAGCGGGCGTGTCGGTGCTGGACGCAGCAGCCTTCGGCGAGCCGGCCCAGGGGTTCGTTCGACTGTCCTTTACCCTGGGCGAAGAGCGCCTGGCGCAGGCCTGTCGGCGGATTGTGGGGTTTGTGGAAAAGCTGACCAGTGAGCGCGCCGTGCACTGGGCATGAGTACCTGAACAACCCATTTAGTCAGCCAACGGCGGCAAACGCCGTTTCACCGGGGTTTTCTTGACGATAGCGGTGTTGGTTTCGGCATAGGTATTCAGCCGGTCCAGCAGCGTGTCGAGGTGCTCCATGGTGCGTACATGCAGGCGTGCGATGAAGCAGTCGTCCCCGGTAACCTTGTCGCACTCTGTGAACTCGGGGATCGCCTGGATCTGGCGCTCCACTTCCTGCAATTTGCCGGGCAGGGGGCGGATGCGCACGATGGCCTGCAGCAGGTAGCCGAAGTGCTTGGGGTCTATGTCGACGGTGTAGTGGGTCAGCACGCCGCGTTCTTCCAGGCGGCGCAGGCGTTCGCTGACGCTGGGTGAAGACAGCCCGGTGATGCCTGCCAGGGCTTTGAGGGACAACCGCGAGTCGTCCATCAAAGCGGCGATCAGTTGCTGGTCGATGGTGTCGATCATGGTCTGTGCCTAATAAGAAAAGGTGATTTCGGGCTTTTGCCTTTTTTAGTCGCTGTAGCCGTCGCCAACAGATTGCCATACTGGAGCCTCACTTGAGGAGCCTCAATCATGGATTCATCCATCCGTCGTGGGTCGTGGGAAATGGTCGCCGCCATGCTGATCTCGGGCAGCATTGGCTGGTTTGTGCTGGTGTCTGGCGTGTCGGTGATCGAGGTGGTGTTCTGGCGCTGCGTGATCGGTGCGCTGACGCTGGTACTGGTGTGCGCCTGGCTGGGTTACCTGCGCCTGGACCTGCTCAGTTGGGCAAAACTGGGGCTGGCCGTGCTCAGCGGCGTGGCCATTGTCGGCAACTGGTTGCTGCTGTTCGAATCCTATTCCCGTGCCTCCATCGCTATCAGCACCGCGGTGTACAACGTGCAGCCGTTTATCCTGGTGATGCTGGCGGCGGTGTTTCTCGGTGAAAAAATCACCGTGCAGAAATTGGCATGGTTGAGCGTGGCGTTCCTGGGCATGTTGGCGATTGTCACCGCCCATGGCGAGCAAACGGGTGGAGGAGATTACCTGGTTGGCATCGCGCTGGCCCTGGGTGCGGCATTTTTGTATGCGGTCGCGGCGTTGATCATCAAGCGCCTCAAGGAAGTACCGCCGCATTTGATGGCATTGATCCAGGTGACGACTGGCGCGCTATTGCTGGCGCCACTGGTGCCCTGGAATGGCCTGCCAGCATCCACCACGACGTGGGCGGCCTTGGTCACCTTGGGGGTGGTGCACACAGGTTTGATGTATGTACTGCTGTATGGCGCGATCCAGAAACTGCCGACGGCCATTACCGGCGCACTGTCGTTCATCTACCCGATTGCGGCGATCTTTGTGGATTGGATTGCGTTCGGGCATCGCCTGGGGTGGCTGCAATGGCTGGGCGTGGCGGCGATTCTGTTGGCAGCGGCAGGGTTGCAGCGGGGCTGGTGGTGGCCCCGCAACCTCGGTAGGCGCGAGCTTGCTCGCGAAGAAGGTTAACGATGACGCCGCGTATCAGGGTTGAAACGCGGCGTTCTCTCGTTCTTCGCGAGCAAGCTCGCTCCTACAGGTGAGGGTTAGTGCGTGCCCTGGTAGATAAGGTTTTCCGGGTTGAAATGCTCCACCGCACTGCCAGGCTGCGGCAGACCGAGGATATGCCCCTTGATCTTGCCCACCACATGCATTTCGCAGGGTTTGCAGTCGAACTTCAGGGTCAGCACTTCGTCACCGTGGATCAATTGCATGGGTGCCACCTTGGTCTTCACTCCGGTCACGCCCTTGGCCTGTTTAGGGCACAGGTTGAACGAGAAACGCAGGCAGTGCTTGGTGATCATCACCGGCACTTCGCCGGTTTCTTCGTGGGCTTCGAAGGCCGCATCGATCAGCTTCACGCCGTGACGGTGGTAGAAGTCCCGGGCCTTCTGGTTGTAGACGTTGGCCAGGAACGACAAGTGCGCCTCGGGATACACCGGCGGCGGCGAAGTTTCAGCCTTGCGCCCACCCCGCGGATGTGCGGCGACGCGTGCGGCGGTCAGTGCTTCGATCACTTCACGGCGTAACGCCTTGAGCTGCGAGTTGGGGATGAAGAACGCTTGCGGCGCATCCAGTTCGATACGGGTGGCGTGGTACTCGGTGGTGCCGAGCTGGCCGAGCAGGTCGCGCAGGGTGTCCAGCGCCTGTTCCGGCTTGTTGGCCACGCCAAACGGGCCGGGCAGGGTGACACTGGCGCTGATGCCTTCTTCGCTGGTCGCGGTGATTTGCAGCTGCTCTTCACGCAGGCGCGCGACCCATGACAAACCGATACGGCGCTCGGCCGAGGTCTTGAGCAGGGCCTGTTGCCAGTTGTGGTCCAGGTTGCGATTGAGCGGGTGATGCGGGCGCAGCTGGTGCAAGCCGGCGGGCATTTCGTTGGGCTCGACGCGGTAGCGGTAGCGCTTCTCACCGTCTTCCTCGAACTCACCCTTGGGCTCGGCGATATTGGCGCGAAAACCCACCACTTCACGCTTGATCAGCACATTGAGGCCGTCGCCGTTGGACAGTGGCTCATGGGTGACCACCTGCAAGTCGCGCTTGCCGGCTTTTTCCACGGTGCCCACGGGCAGGCCGGTAAAGGTCGGGGTGTCAAAGGCACCGATGTCGATCTTGCGGTCGCTGACAAAGTAATCGGTGCTGCCACGGTGGAAGGTTTTTTCCGGGTCGGGCAGGAAGAAGTGCGCGGTACGGCCGCTGGAAGCGCGGGCCAGGTCCGGGCGGTCTTCGAGGATCTCGTCGAGGCGCTGACGGTAGTAGGCGGTGATGTTCTTCACATAACCCATGTCCTTGTAGCGGCCTTCGATCTTGAACGAACGCACGCCCGCTTCGACCAGGGCACGCAGGTTGGCGCTCTGGTTGTTGTCTTTCATCGACAGCAGATGCTTTTCAAAGGCCACCACGCGGCCCTGGTCATCTTTCAGGGTGTAGGGCAGGCGGCAGGCCTGGGAGCAGTCGCCACGGTTGGCGCTGCGGCCATTTTGCGCGTGGGAGATATTGCACTGCCCGGAGAACGCCACGCACAGGGCGCCGTGGATAAAGAACTCGATGGCGGCATCGGTCTCGTCGGCAATGGCGCGGATCTCTTGCAGGTTCAGCTCGCGGGCCAGTACCAACTGCGAGAAACCGGCCTTGTCGAGAAACCTGGCCCGGCCCAGGGTGCGGATGTCGGTCTGGGTGCTGGCGTGCAGCTCGATCGGCGGAATATCCAGCTCCATCACGCCGAGGTCTTGCACGATCAACGCATCCACACCGGCATCGTAGAGCTGATGGATCAGCTTGCGCGCAGGTTCCAGCTCGTTGTCATGCAGGATGGTGTTGATGGTGGTGAAGACGCGGGCGTGGTAACGGCGGGCGAATTCCACCAGTTGAGCGATATCGCTCACCTCGTTACACGCATTGTGGCGGGCGCCAAAGCTCGGCCCGCCGATATAAACGGCGTCGGCGCCGTGCAGGATAGCCTCGCGCGCAATGGCGACATCGCGGGCAGGGCTGAGCAATTCCAGGTGATGCTTGGGCAAGGACATAGTTTTTTTAGTCAGGCTTGTCACGGTCGAGGCGCGCATTGTAGCCGTGAAATGCCTGGGCGGCATCTACCGCAGGGCTGTCGGGCCTAATGCAAGTCCGTTAAGCGAACGCATTCCTCAACGCAACGAAGCCCCAATGTGGGAGCTGGCTTGCCTGCGATGGCGATTGAACATTCACCACCGCTATCGCAGGCAAGCCAGCTCCCGCCTTTTTGACCGCGTTCAACATTCCGATCAGTTCGGTTCTAAAAACGTCACAGATTCAAGCCTTGGCAGCCATCGCCGTCACTTCCACCCGCATACCTTCCACCGCCAAGGCGGCAACGCCCACTGCCGCCCGCACTGGCCAGGGCTTGGCGAAAAAGCGCTTGTAGACCTCGTTGAACGCAGCACGGTCGGCCATGTCGGTGAGGTAGATGGTCAGGTGCATGACCCGGTCCATGGAACTGCCGGCTTTTTCCAGCGCGACTTTCAGCGCTTGCAGGGTGCACTCGCTTTGCAGGGTGATATCGCCCAGTTCCAGGCTGCCATCGGCATGGGTGGGAATCTGGGTGGAGACCAGGATGCCGTTGAAGCCGATTACGTCGGAGGAGATGGAATCGGCGTCCGGGTCAGGGGTATAGGACAGGTCGTGGTTGGCCATGGGCACCTCGTGTTGGCAGGAACAGAAAGGCGCCATGGTCGGTGAAATTCACTCCAGGGGCAAACCCCGGCTTATATCCAGCGTCGGAACAGCACGCTGGCGTTCACGCCGCCAAAGCCGAAGCCATTGGATAGCGCATATTCAATCGGCATGGGACGCGCCTCATCGCGCACCATGTCCAGGCCGTCGGCGAGGGCGTCCGGGTTTTCCAGGTTGAGTGTCATTGGCGCGATCTGGTCACGCAGGGCAAGCACGGTGAAGACGGCTTCGATGCCCCCCGCAGCACCGAGCAAGTGGCCGGTGGCGGATTTTGTCGAGCTGATCGCCGGGCTACCGCCAGTACCGAATAGCGTCCTGATTGCCGCCAGCTCGCCTTTGTCTCCCACAGGTGTGGAGGTCGCGTGGGCATTCAGGTACTGCACCTGCGACGCCTCGATGCCCGCCTGGCGCAACGCTTGAGTCATTGCCCGGCGCGCACCGTCACCGTCTTCAGGCCCTGCGGTCATGTGATAGGCGTCTGCACTGGTGCCATAGCCCACCAGTTCGGCAATCGGCTGCGCGCCCCGCGCCAGGGCATGTTCGAGTTCTTCAATTACCAGAATGCCGGCGCCTTCGCCCATCACAAAGCCGTCGCGCGCCTGATCGAAGGGTCGCGAAGCGCGCTGCGGGGTGGCATTGAAATCGCTGGACAGCGCCCGCGCTGCGGCGAAGCCGGCAAGGCTGACGCGATGAATCGCCGCTTCGGCACCGCCGCATACCGCGACGTCCACTTCCCCGGCGCGAATCATTCGCGCTGCGTCGCCGATAGCCTGAACCCCGGCGGCACACGCGGTTACTGGCGCACCCAGCGGGCCTTTCAAGCCATAGTTGATCGACACATGCCCGGCGGCCATGTTGCTCAGAAACGATGGAATGGTGAAGGGCGACAAACGACGCGGGCCCTTGCTGTCGGTGGTGCGCACCGCATCGGCAATGGCCGGGAAACCGCCGACGCCGGAGGCGATGATGGTTGCCGTGCGTTCCTGCTCCTCGGGTGTTCTGGGGGCCCAATTGGCCTGCTTCAGGGCTTCATCCGCCGCCGCCAGGGCAAACAGGATAAAGCGGTCCATCTTGCGCTGTTCCTTGGCTGCCAACAGTCGATCAGGATCAAAACCGGCTTCGGGGTCTTGCAACACACTTTGCACCTGGCCGCCGATGGTGACCGCAAGATCACCGATCAATTCTTCCGGCAACCGGCGGATGCCCGACTGCCCGTCCAGCAAGCGCTGCCAAGTGGATTCCACGCTCGACCCCAGCGGCGTCAGCGCGCCCATGCCCGTCACGACGATACGTTTACTCATGCTCAATCGACTCCTGTTGCTTGAAGGATACACAGCGTATGGACGTCACTATCATCATGAAAGTAACATGGCGTCATACAAGTTTGTACTCGCACACAGGAATACTTATGCAGCGCAAATCCCTCATCAGTGCCGAATGCCCCATCGCCCGTAGCCTTGAACGGGTAGGGGAGTGGTGGAGCATGCTGATCATGCGCGACGCCTTGCACGGCTTGCGCCGTTTTGACGAGTTCTCGCGCAGCCTGGGCATCGCGCCCAACATGCTGACGCGCCGCCTTAATGGCTTGGTAGACGCGGGGATGCTGGAGCGCCGCGCCTACAGCGAGCGGCCGCCACGGTACGAATACGTGCCGACGGCCAGAGGCGAAGACTTTCGTATGGTGCTGATGGCGTTGGTGGCGTGGGGCAATCGGCATTACGCCGAGGAGGGCATCAGTGTCGAGGTGGTGGAACGCGAGACGGGCCGGCCGGTGCAGCCGATGATGGCGACGGAGGAAGGTGCGTGGGTGGCGATGGATCAGTGCGTGGTACAGCCCGGCCCGGCCGCCAGCGCAGGGATGCGCCAACGGCTGAGCCGTGAGTGATTGATTACTCTTTTACATCCATGAACTCTTCGGCCCACGCCACATAGCTCTCAGGCAAGGTGTAGGTGTGGGTCAACTCCGTCGCACTGAGGTTCGAGGTGCTGTGGGTCAGTTGGCGCTGGGCACGCAGGCTGTCGTAAGTGGCCTTGATCGCGGCGAAGTAGGCGCCATGCCCGGCCACCACGATGCGTACGCCCAGGCTGGCCAGGCGCTCGCTGTCGTGCAGTTGTGGGTTGCCGTAGGTCACCAGCATCAGCGGAACGCTGAGGTTCTCCGCGATCTGCTCCAGGTGGTCGAAGTCCTTGACGCCGACCATGCAGATGCCGTCAGCACCGGCCTTTTCGTAGGCCTTGGTCCGCGCAATCACGTCGCTGGTGGGCAGCACGCCGGCATTGGTGCGCGCAATGATCGACAGCGCCGGGTCGACACGCGCCTCCAGCGCGGCCTTGACCTTGCCGATGCCTTCTTCGACGGAAATCAGGTCCGTGGATTTACGCCCGAATTGCGCGGGCAAGAGGGTGTCTTCGATGGTCAGCGCTGCGACGCCGGCACGTTCCAGTTCTTCGACGGTGCGCATCACGTTCAGGGCGTTGCCGTAGCCGTGGTCGGCATCGGCGATGAAGGGCAACTGGGCCACACGGCCGATGCGGGTGGCTTGCTCGACGAACTCACTCAGGGTAATCAACGCAAAATCGGGGGCCGCCAGCACCTGCAGGGAGGCGACCGAGCCGCCCAGGATTCCCACTTCAAACCCCAGGTCGGCCGCGATGCGGGCAGACATGGGGTCGAATACGGAGGCGGTTTCAACGCACAGGGGCGTTGCCAGCAGGTCACGGAAGTTACGGCGTAGCGCTGAGTGAGAAATCTTGGGCATGGTCTTTCCTGGCTTTGGTCATCGTCAAGTGACGATCAATGTCTATTCGTGGTGCCGGGAGATTACCACGCAGATGCCCCTGTGATTATGACGTTTGAGCGCGGCGAGGGTTATCGAGCGACTGCACTGTACGACGTACCCAGGTCGCGGGCCCAGCCGTCGAGCACGTCCTTGACGTTGTCGGCGGTCATGACTTGCTTGTCATTGGCCAGGGGGGCGCCGGTGCCTTTACGCACCATGGCCGCCACGACATCGCCGGTCGAACCATCTTCCAATGACAGCTCCGTGGCGATTTCACTGTCTCGATCGCGTATGCCTGTGGCGGCGCTCACGCCCGCTGCGACCAGGGTGATCGGCAGCCACTCATACAACCGCAGTCCCTGTGGGCTGGTGGCGATGCGGGTGATGGCAGGGCGTACTGTGAGGGTGTCAGGGCCAGGTTTTGAGGCCAGGTAAACGTATTTGCCAAGTTCCGAGCGCAGTACCAGGTCGTAGTAGCCGGTGACGTGGGAGAGCGTGCTTTGGGGGATCTGAGCGGTGGGTTCAACAGCCGGGAAAAACTGGCTAGGCGCCAGGTAGACCTGCTTGTAGCGGCCGCGCTTCAAGGCTGGGCTGATCCAACTCAGTACGGTCTGGCCCGACGGGCTCTGTTGTTCTTTAAGCAGGCTGTAGTCATGAAGAAAGCCCGTATATCGCTCGGGTTCGACCTTGTTGCTGCTGCAAGCCATCAGGCTCAGGGTGGCCGCCATCAGTAGCAGGAGTGAGCATTTACGGGCCATCAATGGGTTGCCTGTTCGTTTGGAGTGTCGTGTGACGATTCGATATGCAACTGGCCATGGGTCATGATCCAGTGGATAAGGTCGGCGATGGGAATGGAGTGGGCGTACTCGACCCAGCGCCCGGCGTCGGGGCTGTAGTGTTCGAAGTAGCGACGCAGCACGATACGGTCCAGGTCCGCGTTCAGCCCCAGGCAGGATTCCTGGAACAGCATCGGGCTGTCCTGAGCCGGGGAAGAGGTGCGCTGGCTCAGTACCAGTGGCCGCGCATCGCCTGCTGCTTGCTCGGTGTACCTGCTGCTCGAAACTTTCATAGGCGTCTTTCGTGAGTGGGAGATGTGCAGAATGCCCGACAGGTTTTGCCCAAAGATGTCCGGGTTGTGTCCGTGGCGAAGGAATGTTGCTCGATTGAAATAAATGACCCCGGCGCCGGAATGGTTTTAGATGTCGTTCTTTTTTTGGCCTGGGAATCTGTGAACGTGAGCAGACTGCTGATCGTCGATGACGACGTGGAAGTGCTGGCATTGCTGAAGAAATTCTTCGTCCAGCACGCCTATGAAGTCGACGTGGCTGCCGACGGCGAGGCCATGTGGGCGGCCATCGCACAGCAACGGCCGGACACGATCATCCTCGACCTCATGTTGCCCGGCGAAGGCGGCCTCAGCCTCTGCCAGAAAGTGCAGGCGCAGGTCGGCATCCCTATCATCATGCTCACGGCCATGGGCGAGCTGAGCGACCGCATTGTTGGCCTGGAACTGGGCGCCGACGACTACCTGACCAAACCCTTCGCCCCACGCGAATTGCTGGCCCGCCTGCGCGCTGTGCAACGGCGTGCGGGACAGTCGGTCAGTGCGGCCGACGAGCGCTCACGCCCGGTGATTGCCTTCGCCGGTTGGCATCTGGATATCACCTGTCGCGAGCTGCGTTCGCCGGAGGGCGTCATGATCCCGTTGTCCGGTGGCGAGTTCGACCTGCTGGTAGTGTTTCTTGAACACCCCCAGCGCATTCTCACCCGCGACCAGTTGATCGACCTGACCCACGGCCAGGGCCACGACGCCTTCGACCGCAGCATCGACGTGCAGGTCAGCCGGCTGCGGCGCAAGATCGAGCCCGATTGCAAGCGCCCGGACCTGATCCGCACCGTGCGCAATGGCGGCTATCTGTTCACTGCCCCGGTGACCCGCGCATGATTCGCCGCCTGCTGCGCCGCGACACCCTGAATCGGCGGATCGCCCTGACCATTCTCGCCGCGATGCTCGCCTCACTGGCCCTCAATGCCTTGTTCGTGCAGGTGGCCGGGGTGTGGGCGCGTCCGCCCATCGACCGCACGGGGTTGCTGGAGCAAATGGCCGCGACGTTGAAAGTGATCGAGGCGGCGCCTGCGCCGTTGCGCTCGCATCTGGCTGCAGCGGCCAGCGATGCGCGGTTGCAGGTGACGTGGCATACCGACCCCGTGGATTTCGGCCTGCCCAGCGGCGGCAACGTGCTACAGGCGGGCGAAGTCCCTGGGATACAGGCGTTGTTTGGCACGGGGCGCATCATTCAGGTGTACAGCCCGGACGATTGGCCCCGTGGCAGCCCCGACGCGCATTATGTCGCGCTGGTGCAGTTACTTGATGGCAGCTGGTTGTCCTTCATCCCACCCGAACGCAGTTGGGGCCTGAGCGCACCCACGCGGATTGCGGTGATCATCATCCTGGGGTTGATCGCCACCTTGCTGGTCGCCTGGGTGGCCACCCGGCAATTGGCCAAGCCGTTGCAGCGTTTCGCCAGTGCCGCCAGACGCTTCGGCGGCGATCTGCGCGCACCGCCCATCGACATCGAAGGCCCCGACGAAATACGCCAGGCCACTATCGCCTTCAACACCATGCAGGCGCAGATCCAGCACTTCATCGGCGAACGCACCCAGATGCTGGCAGCCATTTCCCATGACTTGCGCGCGCCTTTGACGCGGATACGCCTGCGCTGTGAGTTCATGGAGGATCTGGACCATCAGCACAAGCTGATTCGCGATGTCGAGGAAATGCAGTCGATGATCAACGCCGCGCTGGCGTTTTTCCGCGACGATACGGTACTGGAGCACAGCACGGCATTCGATTTGTCTGAATTGCTGCAAACCATCATCGACGACTATCGCGACCAGCAGTTGGCGGTCGACTTCCGGGGGCCGCCCCATCTGGTCTATCACGGCCGGCCATTGGCGCTTAAACGGGTGGTGGTCAACCTGCTGGAAAATGCCGCCAAGTACGCCCGGCACCCCAGCATTGCTCTGAGTGTTGACGATCAGCGGGTACGCATCGAGGTCAGCGACGAGGGCCCGGGGATTCCCGAAGCGGACCTGGAGCGTGTGTTCGACCCTTTCTTTCGTCTCGAGACCTCACGCAACCGCAATACCGGTGGGGTAGGGCTTGGGCTCTCGGCAGCGCGGGCCATTGTGCGCGAGCAGGGCGGTGAGCTGAGCCTGAGCAATCGACGTGGGTCGGGGTTGGTGGCTCGGGTTGAATTGCCGCGCTAGCGTGATGCGATATGCGCATTATTAATGAATTAGGTTATGCGTTATCAGTATTTTACATCTCGCCTTCAACACCACGAAAATAGCCCGGAAACCAAAAATCTGTGGCGATTGAGCTTGCTCCCGCTGGGGCGCGAAGCGGCCCTGCTCTTGTCAGGAGCATGGGGCCGCTACGCAGCCCAGCGGGAGCAAGCTCCCTCGCCACAGATAAAAGCTTTTTAAAACCGAGACCGTGCGTGCGGATCGATTTGAATGCCCCACAAGGCATCTGGAGACGAACGTGCGTTACCTCAAAACCCTGGCGGCCGGGTTGGCCGCCTCTTTGCTGTGCCTGACGGCGCAGGCCCAAACCCTGGTGGTCGGCGACCAGAGCTACAACGCGCAGGCCGTGATGGAAGCGGCGGGGGTGCTCGATGACCTGCCTTACACGCTGGACTGGAAGCAGTTCACGGCCGGGTCGCCGGTGGCCGAAGCGCTCAACGTCGGCAGCCTGGACCTGGGCCTGCTCGGGGATGCCCCGGTGTTGTTCCTGGGCGCCTTGGGTGCACCGATCAAGGTGATTGCCGTCAGCCGGCAAAATCTCGACGGCGTAGCCATCCTGGTAAAAAAAGACTCGTCGATCCACAGCCTGGCCGATCTGGCAGGCAAGCGCGCTGCGATCTGGAAAGGTTCCTGGAGCCAGCAACTGTTGCTGACCGCACTGGACAAGGCCGGGGTTGCGCGGGATTCGCTGCAATGGCGCTACCTCAGCGCCCTGGATGCCTCCCACGCGCTGGAAGGCGGTGCAGTTGACGTGATCGCCACCTGGGAACCCTACGTCACGCAACAGGAACGCCAAGGTGCGCGGGTGCTGGCAACCGCTGAAGACTTGATCCCGGCCCAGAGTTTCATTGCCGCCAACGCCAGTGCTGTCGAGGCCAAGCGTGAACCCATCAGCGACTTCCTCCAGCGCCTGAAAAAAGCCCGCGACTGGGCCCGCCAAAGCCCGGCCAACGCCAACGCGTATGCCGATGCCTGGGCCAAGCGCACCCGCGCTGATGCCGACATCGCTCGCGTCTGGTTTGCCCGCGCACGCACCACCGTCGAGCCGCTGACGCCTCAGGCGCCCATCGAGGCGCAAAAGACCGTGGACTTTTTTGCCGGCCTGGGCCTGGTCAAGTCTTACTCGGCCGCCACGTTGTTCGACCCTTCATTTGCAGCCGCCTTGCAGCCCACCGTCGCCACCACCCAGCCCTGACCGCTTGAAGGACTACTGCGCAATGACTAAAAGACAGCTCAAACTGGGCGCCCTGACCATGGGCTGCGGTGGGCCGGGCCGCCATAACCTGTGGCTTGATCCGCAGTTGCCGGCCGATGCCAGCGTCAACGTCGATTGGTACATCGAGATAGCGCGCCAGGCCGAGGCGGCGCTGTTCGACCTGCTGTTCATCGTCGACAGCCAGTTCATCACCGAAGGCTCGCCTTCCCATTACCTCAATCGCCTGGAGCCGCTGACCTTGCTGTCGGCACTGGCCGTGAGCACGCGGCATATCGGCCTGGTCGGTACGCTGACCACCTCGTATAACTCGCCCTATAACGTCGCCCGGCGCCTCGCCTCCCTGGACCTGATCAGCAAAGGCCGCGCCGGCTGGAACGTGGTGACCAGTGGCGATGCCGGTACCGCCGGCAATTACAGCCGCGACGAACATTACGACTATGCCACCCGCTACGGGCGTGCCGTCGAACACGTTCAGGTGGTACAGGGGCTGTGGAACTCTTACGAAGACGATGCGTTTGTGCGTAACCGTGCCACTGGGCAGTTTCTCGACCCGAGCAAGCTGCACAGCCTGAATCACCAGGGCGAACACTTCTCGGTGGTGGGCCCGCTGAATATCCAGCGCTCGCCCCAAGGCCAGCCGGTGATTTTCCAGGCCGGCGACTCGGAGCAAGGCCGCGACCTGGGCGCCGCCACCGCCGATGTGATCTTCACCCACGCGGCCAGTATCGAGCAGGGCCAGGCGTTTTACCGGGATATCAAGGGCAGGGCGGCACAACGGGGGCGCGATCCGGAACAGGTACTGATCATGCCCGGTGCGGAAATTTATGTGGGCGACACCGATGCCCATGCTCGGGAAATCGAGCAGCACTATCATCAGCTCGACCACAGTTTTGCGCTGGCACTCAAGGAGTTCGGGCGCAATTTTGGCTGGCATGATTTCAGCCAATACGACCTGGATGCGCCGTTCCCGCAAGAGAGCCTGGAGGCCGCGCGCAGCAGTTTTTTCACCGCTGCCAAACGCATCGCCGACCAGGCGCGGGAGCAGGGCTTCAGCCTGCGCCAGGCCGTCGAATTTGGCCGGCAATTGCGCCCAGGCGCGTTCGTGGGCAGCGCGGCCACGGTGGCGCAGAAAATGGCGGATTGGTTCGAGGCACGGGCGGTGGACGGGTTCAATATCTACATCGGGCACCCTGGGCAATTTGATCGCTTTACTCAGGAGGTGATCCCTTTGCTGCAAGAGCGCGGTGTTTATCGCACGGCCTACGAGGGCTCGACCTTGCGCGAAAGCCTGGGCTTGGCGATTCCGAGGTTCCAGCGCACCCCCTCACCCTAAGGGGTGATTTCGATGACTTTGCGGGTGTGGGACTATCACTTCAGTCCCCGGCGCCAGTGATCTGGTGTCGCACCCAACCGTTATGACGGCGAGTCTTCGAAGTGGATAATGATCGACTGTCTTCAGCCCAGTGGTTCGAACAGATAGCCAGGGTGACCGAGAGCATCGGGCACGCGGGGTTTGCCGCCACGTTGTTCGATGCCCTGGGGTGTATCCGCCCCATTCAGGCCACGACCTTGTACCTGTACCCCCACGACGGCATGCCCAGCGCATTGTTCGAACTGGACGGGCCATGGCTGCCCCAGGGCAATGTGCGCCAGTACCTCTCCGGTTTTTACTTGCTCGACCCGTTCTACGGCGCCTGCGTGGAGGGCGCCACTTCCGGCTGCTACGACCTCGCCGATGTGGCCCCCGACCACTTTGAGCACAGCGAGTACTACCAGTCGTTTTACCGGCATTCGCACTTGGAGGATGAGCTCAACTACATCCTGCAGGCCAGCAACGGCTTGAGCCTGGCGGTGTCGCTGGCCTTTACGCAGAAGCTCGACGCGACCA
This sequence comes from Pseudomonas sp. NBRC 111138, assembly GCF_001320835.1. Lineage (NCBI taxonomy): Bacteria > Pseudomonadati > Pseudomonadota > Gammaproteobacteria > Pseudomonadales > Pseudomonadaceae > Pseudomonas > Pseudomonas sp. NBRC 111138. Next base: position 21,750 of record NZ_BCBO01000063.1, read on the forward strand.
CCACCGAGCAATTCAAGCGCATAGCACCTTGGGTACTGGCGGTGCTGGGCAAGCACTTCGTCGGCCTGGAGACTCAGGGCGCGCGTTTCGAAAGCCTGTTGGAACAGCGTATTCACTCGGCACTCAACAACTTCGGCTCCTCGCTGCTCACCGAACGCGAATGCCGAATCACCCAGTTGATCCTGCGCGGCCACTCCACACGTTCGCTGGCCGAGCGCCTCGGGGTCTCCGAAGACACCATCAAGTCCCACCGCAAGCACATCTACAGCAAGCTCGACATCGGCACGCAATCGGAACTGTTTTCCCTGTTTATCGACTCGTTGGCCGAGGCCCAGGGCGGGCTGAGCAAAGACCCCCTCGAACGCTACATGAGCAAAGGCCGTTGACCGGCTGCATGACTACCCACAACAAGAGAAAAAGCCATGAACCTACCCTTTGAACCGCAACGCCAGACCCAGGACTACCAGGCCTCGGACGCGGCCCACCATATCCATGCCTTTGTGGATCAAAAGGCGCTGAATGCCGAAGGCCCGCGCGTAATGGTCCGCGGTGAGGGCCTGTACCTGTGGGACAGCGAGGGTAAGCGTTACCTGGACGGGATGTCGGGCCTGTGGTGCACGCAGCTGGGTTATGGCCGCAAGGACCTGACCGCTGCGGCGGCTGCGCAGATGGATCAGCTGGCGTACTACAACATGTTCTTTCACACCACTCATCCGGCGGTGATCGAGCTGTCCGAGTTGCTGTTCAGCCTGTTGCCAGGGCACTACAGCCATGTGATCTACACCAACTCCGGTTCCGAAGCCAATGAGGTGCTGATCCGCACCGTACGCCGCTACTGGCAAGTGCTCGGCAAGCCCGAGAAGAAGATCATGATCGGTCGCTGGAACGGCTATCACGGCTCCACCCTGGCGGCGTCTGCCCTGGGCGGCATGAAATTCATGCATGAAATGGGCGGCTTGATCCCGGACGTCGCGCACATTGACGAGCCTTATTGGTACGCCCAGGGCGGTGACTTGACCCCGGCCGAGTTCGGGCGGCGCTGCGCCCTGCAACTGGAAGAAAAAATTCTGGAGTTGGGCGCGCAAAACGTCGCCGGTTTTATCGCTGAACCTTTCCAGGGCGCCGGCGGCATGATTTTTCCGCCAGAAAGCTATTGGCCGGAGATCCAGCGTATCTGTCGCCAATACGATGTGCTGCTGTGCGCTGATGAAGTGATTGGCGGTTTCGGTCGTACAGGTGAGTGGTTTGCCCATCAGTATTTCGGCTTCGAACCCGACACGTTGTCGATCGCCAAGGGCCTGACCTCAGGTTACCTGCCCATGGGCGGTTTGGTATTGAGCAAGCGCATGGCCGAAGCCCTGGTGGAGCGGGGCGGGGTGTTTGCCCATGGTCTGACGTATTCCGGGCACCCGGTTGCGGCGGCGGTGGCCCTGGCCAACCTCAAGGCCTTGCGTGACGAAGGGATCGTGCGCCAGGTAAAGGACGACACCGGGCCGTATTTGCACAAGCTCCTGCACGAAGTCTTTGGCAACCACCCGCTGATCGGCGAGATCCAGGGCACCGGCCTGCTGGCAGCCTTGCAGTTTGTCGAGGACAAAGGCACGCGCAAACGCTTTGCCAATGAAAACGACCTGGCCTGGCAATGCCGCACTTTTGGCTTTGAAGAAGGCGTGATCATTCGCTCGACCCTGGGCCGCATGATCATGGCGCCGGCCCTGGTAGCCAGCCGCGTGGAGCTCGATGAACTGGTCGACAAGACCCGCATTGCGGTGGACCGCACCGCACGGATCGCGGGAAAACTGTGAAGGGCTGAGCCCCCGCATGCCGCTTCGGTTGAACAGGGTGGGCGGCCCATAGCGGCCTGCCCACCGCTCCCAATGGATGACTCATCAAAGGTGTCGATTTGATCGAACGCCGCGGCGCCCTGCATTCCACTTTCCAGGAGTCAGCAATGAATACAATAACAAACGTAGCCGATACTCCCGTCCATCAAACCCCAACCCAACCAACCTCATCGCGCCGCTTTCGACAACCCCTGGGCCTTGTCGGGCTTGTACTGTTCGGGCTGGCGTATATGGTGCCGCTGGCGGTGTTCACCACCTACGGTCTGGTGACCCAAATGACCAAGGGGCACCTGCCCACCGCCTACCTGTTGACCCTGGCTGCCATGCTGCTGACGGCCTACAGCTATGGGTGCATGGTCAAGGCGCACCCGTATTCGGGCTCGGTCTACACCTATACGCGCAAGGCGTTTGGCGCCTCCTTCGGCTTTATCGCCGGCTGGACCTTGCTGCTGGACTACATCTTCCTGCCGCTGCTCAGCTATTTGCTGATCGGCATCTACTTGTCCGAATACTTTCCTACCGTGCCCACCGCGGTATGGGTATTGGGCTCCATTGCCCTGGTGACGGCGCTGAATCTGGTGGGTATCGAGTCGATTACCCGGGTCAATTGGGTGCTGATCGTGGCCCAACTGGTGTTCATCGTGGTGTTCGTGGGGTCGTCGATCCACAACCTCAGCGGGCAAGCCGAGCCGGTGTCGCTGCTCAAGCCGTTTCACCATGAAGGTTTCAGCGTGCCGCTGATCATGACCGGCGCGGCGGTGCTGTGCTTGTCGTTCCTGGGGTTTGATGCCGTGTCGACCATGGCTGAGGAGACACCTGACCCGCGTCGTACCATTCCGCAGGCGATCATGGCGGTGTCGCTGATCGGTGGGTTGCTGTTTTTGGTGGTGTCGTATTGCGCCCAGATGGTCTTCCCGGAATGGAATAGTTTTGCCGATCCCGACTCGGCTTCGGTCGATGTGATGCGCCGGGTCGGCGGCGAGCTACTGGTGAGTGCGTTTACCGCCACCTATGTGGCGGGCTGTTTCGCCTCCGCGATGGTCTCCCAGGCCAGCGTGTCCCGCGTGCTGTTCGCCATGGGCCGCGACGGCGCGTTGCCCAGGGTATTCGGCAAGCTGGTGACGAAAAAACGCGTGCCGGCCAACGCGATCATGCTGGTCAGCCTGTTTTCGCTGATTGCGCTGTTCATCAGCCTGGACACCGTGGCCAACATGATCAGCTTTGGCGCGCTGTTCGCGTTTTCGGCGGTGAACCTGGCCGTGATCAAACATTACTTGGGCGACCAGAAGCTGCGCGGTACACGCAACTATCTGCTGTACGCCGCACTGCCGGGCCTGGGGTTTCTCAGCACGCTGTGGTTGTGGACGAGCCTGTCCGGCCTGTCGTTCACCATCGGCCTGTGCTGGATGGCCCTGGGGCTGCTGTGTTTGTTCTGCGTCACGCGTGGGTTCCGGGTACGCATGCCGGAACTGCAAATGGCCGAATGAACAGGCCCCACCTCGGTTCATCCGTAGGAGCGAGCTTGCTCGCGAAAAACGTCAACGATAACGCGTTCTTCCTGGATGAACGCGGCGCCTGTGAGTTTTTCGCGAGCAAGCTCGCTCCTACAAAAGCCTTACGGCCCAATTCAGGAGTACAGCATGTTCAACCTCGACTATTGGCAGCAACGCGCTGCCCGTCAAACCTTCATCAGCACCGCCCTGATCGACGGCCAGCCCGTAGGTGCACTCTCCGGGGCGACCTTCGACACCATCAACCCGGCGACCAACCGCTTGCTTGCGCAGGTCGCCGCCTGCGGTGCAGCGGAGGTCGACCTGGCAGTGCGCTCCGCACGCCGCGCCTTTGACAACGGCCCCTGGCGGCGCATGGCTCCAGGCGAACGCAAAAAAGTCCTGATCAAACTCGCCGACCTGTTGATGACCCACCGCGAAGAACTCGCACTGCTGGACTCCCTGAACATGGGCAAGCCGGTAATGGACGCCTATAACGTCGACGTACCCGGCGCGGCCCATGTTTTCGCCTGGTACGGTGAAGCCCTGGACAAGCTCTACGACCAGGTCGCGCCGACGGCCCACAACGCGTTGGCGACCATTACCCGCGAAGCATTGGGCGTGATTGCAGCGGTGGTGCCGTGGAATTTTCCGCTGGACATGGCCGCCTGGAAATTGGCACCCGCCTTGGCGGCAGGCAATAGCGTGGTACTCAAGCCCGCTGAGCAATCGCCGTTTTCCGCCCTGCGCCTGGCCCAACTGGCGCTCGAGGCGGGCGTCCCCGAGGGCGTGCTGAACGTGGTGCCAGGCATGGGCGAGGGCGCCGGCAAGGCACTGGGGTTGCACCCGGACGTCGATTGCCTGGTATTTACCGGTTCGACCCAAGTGGGCAAGTACTTCATGCAGTACTCCGCGCAGTCCAACCTCAAGCAGGTGTGGCTGGAGTGTGGAGGCAAGAGCCCGAACCTGGTGTTTGCAGACTGTCAGGACCTGGACCTGGCGGCGGAGAAGGCGGCCTTCGGGATATTCTTCAACCAGGGCGAGGTGTGTTCGGCGAATTCGCGCCTCTATGTGCAACGCTGCATCCACGACGAGTTCATCGAACGCCTGATCGATAAATCCCACGCCTGGATGCCCGGCAACCCACTGAACCCTGCCAGCGCAGCCGGTGCAATTGTCGACAGCGGGCAAACCGCACGCATCATGCAGGCCATCGGCCGGGCGCACGCAGACGGTGCCACGCTGTTGACCGGTGGCCAACCGTTGAACATCGAGGGTTGTTCAAACTTCATCCAGCCGACGATATTTGCCAACGTCACCGCTGACATGCGCCTGTCCCGTGATGAGGTGTTTGGCCCCGTGCTGGCGGTGAGTGCCTTCGATACCGAAGAACAGGCGATACAGCAAGCCAACGACAGCGTCTACGGCCTGGCGGCATCGGTGTGGAGTGATGACCTGAACCGTGCGCATCGCGTGGCGCGTGCCCTGAATGCTGGTACCGTGTCGGTCAACACCATTGACGCCCTGGACGTGACCGTGCCGTTTGGCGGCGGCAAACAGTCGGGGTTCGGGCGCGATTTGTCGCTGCATTCGTTTGATAAGTACACCCAGTTGAAAACCACCTGGTTCCAATTGCGTTAACTGCCCCGTTTCGCATAACTGCTGTGCCGTTACAGGCATTCATCCGCCAATGGGCAATGCCTATAGTCCACTTAGCCCGTGCAGCGCTTCAACCGTGCTGCGCGATCCAGCCCAAGACTGAGGTGAGCCTGATGAACCGTGAATTCGACCCCGCACTGACGGATATCAACCAAGTGGACGCCGAGTACTTCGAGTACAGCAAGGCGGCGAATCCCATCAGTGCCAACCTGATTTCCCGCATTCCCTACCACAGCTTTCCGGCCTCGCTGTATGACAATGGCCCCTCCCGCGTGGTACCGCTGGACCTCAGCGACGCCTTGGGCTGCGAAGGCCCTGCGACAGGCCCCGGGCTATGCGCGAACTTCATGCGCCTTAACCGTGGCGACACGCTGACCCTGCAACCCAACGCCACTTCCCAGGTGTTCTACGTGATTGCCGGAGAGGGCAGCGTGGTTCAGGAGGAGTATGAGATTCAATGGTCCAAGGGCTGCTTTATCGCCCTGCCGGGATTACAGCAAGCGCACTTCAGCGCCCGCGAGGATGCACGTCTTTACTATGTGCACGATGAGCCGTTGCTGCGTTACCTGGGGGTGACACCCCGCGCCGATCGCTTTGCGCCGACCCTGTACCCAGCAGCACTGGCCAACGCGAAGTTGCGTGAAGCGGCCGATGATCCCAGGGCACAGGACCGCAGCCGCATCAGCATCCTGCTGGGCAACCGTCATTTCCCGCAGACGCGCACGGTGACCCACGTGCTGTGGGCCATGTACGGGATTCTGCCGGCGGGATCGGTGCAGAAACCCCATCGGCATCAGTCGATTGCACTGGACTTCATTATTGATTGCCCCAAGGGCTGTTATTCATTGGTGGGCACCGAGCTGGACGCGGATGGGCAAATCCGTAACCCGCAGCGGGTCGACTGGTCTCCCGGCCTGGCGTTTGTCACGCCACCGGGTTACTGGCATGCGCATTTTAATGAATCGGATAGCGAGGCGTTCCTGATCCCGATTCAGGATGCGGGGCTGCAAACCTACTTGCGTGCGCTGGATATCCGCTTCAGTTGAGTCACTTCCAGTCCGGTGTTTCGCCCAGTCGTTCAACGATAAAGTCGATAAAACACCGGACCTTGGACGATACGATGCGCTTGGGCGGATACACAAACCACACCGCAAACGCCCGCTCCACGCCCTGGATATGCCATTCGGGCAGCCACACTGCCAAGTCGCCGGCCTCGATACTTCGCGCCACCAGCCAGTCCGGCAACAGCGCAAAGCCCAGGCCCTGGCGCACGGCGATGAGTTGCGCGTCCAGGTCATTGATTCGAATAACGCCGTCATGCAGCAACGGGAACGCGCGGCCGGCGGATACAAAACTGATATCGCCGGTGGTAGCCGTGCCCAGCACCGCAGGCAAACCGGCCAGGTCGGTGGGCGTGGAAGGAGGAGGGTGCTGCATGCCAAACGCCGGGCTGACCACCAAGCGGTAGTGGCCGTCGCTGAGCTTGCGTGCCTTGAGGGTCGAATCGGCCAGCTCGCCAATGCGTATGGCTAAGTCGACGCCGGCATGAATCAAATTGACCTGGGTGTTATCCAGCACCAGCTCCACACTGATCTGCGGGTAGCGCACCAGAAAGTCATTCAACGCCGGCAGGATGTGATGCCGAGCAAACGCCGGCGGCAGGTTGAGTTTCAACACGCCCCGGGGATGCTGGTTCAGCGCAGACGTGGCGGCCTTGGCGTGTTCCAGTTCATCCAATACCCTGCGTGCGTGTATCAGGAAGGTCTGACCGCCTTCGGTCAGATGCAGCGTGCGTGTGGAGCGGTTGAACAGCGCGATGCCCAGGTCTTGCTCGAGGTCCTTCACATAGCGTGAAACCGTTGAGGCCTTGATCCCCAAGCGTTCGGCGGCACGCGAGAAATTGTTGCCTTCAGCGGCTTCGATGAAGGCGGTGAGCGCGGTGAAATAGTCCAAGGGCAGCCTCAGGGCAGGGCGGTGAGACGTGCAGGTTGTTGAGTTTTGCCGGGGGCTGTCAACTGCTAGACCCTAGAGCCACGATGCAGCCCCCGTTTTCCTAATGGGTCTGAATGATCAAGGCGATATGGGATCGCTCGCAGGAAAGGTTTCTTCGATCGCCTCGTCGAGCTGGCTATCGCTGACAGCGCGGTCTTGCACCTTCACATTCGACTCGCAATGGCAATCGGCACTGGGGCACGCTTGACCCTGGGGGTGCAAGTCGGCGCATGCCTGGCTGCAGTAGGCTTTGCCGTTGCGCTGGTGACGCGTGTCATGGGTCACCTGGCAGGTGCAGCCTGGGCAGGCGCAGGTCCAACCTTGAGTTGTCGGGTTCATAGGTCCTCCGAATATTCAGTGATTGATAAACGGGCAGCGGTTTTCTGATACGTAAATCAGGGCTGCTGGTAATGCCCTGGGATGTCATGGCCTTCATCGGCCGGCTTGTTGCGCTTTTGCACCTGGACGTCGCTCAATTTCGCGTCCTTGAGCTCTGCGAAGCGCTGCCTGAGCAGGGACTCGGCCCATTGCGGGTCCAGCGTGTCTGCATCGTGCTCAAGCGTGCGGCTTTGTGGCTGGTTGTCGAGGATGAAACTGATGAGGTAATGCGCTTTCTCGAACATGAACGTGGCTCCGTTACGGTTAACAAGGCGTACCCGAGCAGGGCATGTTCATTTGATGAGTGGGCTGCGCAGTGATTCAGAAAATATAAGCCGCTTTCACCGGCCGAACCTTGAGAACAACAGAACCCGACTATTGATCTCGATCAGGTGGCCGTGCTGGCCCGCTCTATAACCTTGGGCGCTTATCGATGGCCAGGGACGGCTCAACGAGCAGCTCTGGTCGCACATTCTCAAGGAAGAGTCAGCCATGCGATCACTCAAGATCCTGTTGTTATCATCGGCATTCAACGGTTTGACCCAACGAGCCTGGCTGGATCTGCGCCAGGCGGGTCACGACCCCAGCGTTGTGGTGTTCACCGATCAAGCCACGGTGTGCCAGCAGGTCGAGGCGTCAGGTGCCGACCTGGTGATCTGCCCATTTCTCAAGGACCGTGTGCCGCACCAACTATGGAGCCATCCGCAGCGCCCGGTGGTGATCATCCATCCGGGCATCGTTGGTGACCGCGGTGCCAGTGCGCTGGATTGGGCTATCACCCAGCAGGCTCGCCGTTGGGGCGTCACCGCCTTGCAAGCGGTGGAGGAAATGGACGCAGGGCCGATATGGTCCACCTGTGAATTCGACATGCCCGACCAGGTGCGCAAATCCGAGCTGTACAACGGCCTGGTGAGCGACGCCGCGATGGTTTGCATCCGTGATGTAGTGGCGAAATTCGCCAAAGACTTCGTCCCGACACAGCTCGATTACACCCAACCCAGCGTCATCGGACGCTTGCAGCCGAACATGACCCAGGCCGACCGCACCTTCAGTTGGTTCGATTGCGCAGGCTTTATCAAGCGCAGCATCGACGCTGCCGATGGCCAGCCCGGCGTGTTGGCCAGCCTGTTGGGCGGGCAATATTACCTCTACGACGCGCACTTGGACGCTCGCCAGGGCACCCCGGGAGAAATCCTCGCAGTGCAGGACGATGCCGTGCTGGTAGCGGCTGGAGATCACAGCCTGTGGATCGGCTCGCTCAAACCCAAAGGCCCAGAGACCTTCAAGCGACCGGCACGGCACGTTCTGGCTGAGCAGTTGGCCGGGGTGCCGGTGCTGGACAGTTCAATCGCCTGCCAGGCGTTCAACGAGCGGGTCTATCAACCCATTCGCTACCAAGAGTTCGGCCACGTCGGCGAACTGACGTTCGAGTTCTACAACGGCGCCATGAGCACCGAACAATGCCAGCGGCTGGTCGCAGCGTTGCGCTGGGCCAAGGCGCGAGATACCCAGGTGTTGCTGATCAAGGGCGGGCGCGGCAGCTTTTCCAATGGGGTGCACCTAAACGTCATCCAGGCCGCCGACGTGCCGGGGCTGGAAGCCTGGGCCAACATTCAAGCCATCGACGATGTGTGCCTGGAGCTGCTCACTGCCAGGCAACTGGTGATCAGCGGCCTGACTGGCAGCGCGGGCGCAGGCGGCGTGATGCTGGCGCTGGCCGCCGACATTGTATTGGCTCGCGAAGGTGTGGTGCTCAATCCGCACTACAAGACCATGGGACTCTACGGCTCCGAATACTGGACCTACAGCCTGCCACGGGCGGTGGGCAGCGAAATCGCGCATAAGCTCACCGAAGAATGCCTGCCCATCAGCGCCATCCAGGCCCAGCAGTACGGCATGGTCCAGGGCATCGGGCCCCGCTGTCTGCAGGCATTCGGCCTGTGGCTTTTGCAAGAGGCTGACCGTGCGTTGACCGATGATAAGTACCTTCACGCACGCACGCGAAAAGCCATGCTGGATACTCAGCAAGTTGAACGCTGTCGCGAGCAGGAGCTGGCACAGATGCGACTCGACATGGTGGAAAACCGCCAGCAGTTTGCCGAGAAATGCCGCAACTTCGTGTTTAAACGCAAAGCCTGCCAGACCCCGCAGCGGTTGATTGCGCCATGGGCGTTGAGGTATGAGGCTGGTGTGCCGGAAAGCCGGATGCTGAATGACTGACCGTCGACGCGGGGAGGGCGCGTCGGCCAGTCCAGCCTCGCATTGGGCAATAGGGTTGCCCATAATGGAGGCCAACTCGCCCAAACGCTCAGACCCCGAGGCCCCATGGAACTGCACAACCTGAACGATGATGCAGCGCCCGTATGACTCGTGCGCTGTTTATTTCGATGGATGGCCCCAAAGGCACCGGTAAAACCACGCTGTTGGAGGCCGTTACGACAGCGTTGAGGGCCGACAACCTAAAGGTCGTGCGACTGTGCGAGCGCAAGAGCGATCCCTGTCGAGCGCAAACGATGGCTCTGGTTAACACGTTCGCCCGAGATCCCAGCCGGGATCTGGAACTTGAGGTGTGTGAGCGCTTTGCCGACAGCCGCAGCTGGATTACTCGGAACGTACTGGCCGCGCAGCCACCTGACAGCATCATCCTGATGGATCGCTGGTACCCGTCTGATGCCGCGTTTCGTCGGTTGATACCCTTTGCAGACATTCTTGAGCTGAACATTAATCGGCAGGTGCAAGTGCCGGACCTGCACGTGGGGGTTGTCACCGCGGCGCAAATATCCTGGGCGCGGGCGGCAGCACGACGGCGGGGGTTGAGCAGTACGGTGATGTTTAAGCTGGAGGAGCAAGTTGTGTGTACCGAGGCTTTTGAACGAGCGGCGGTGGGGCAGGGGTGGGTGATGTGTCGCAATGAAGGGACGATTGAGGAGGCGATGAGGCGGGTGGTTTTGCAGATATATAAGGTCCTTCATCCCAAGCATCAGGAGTAACGGAGTGCCGTTGAACCAGCAAGATCAGGATGATGTTGGTCATCAGAACAAACGTCACCGAACGAAGAAACTCTATGAAAACGTCGTGATAGGAAACTTCCTGTACGGTCTCGGGTTCGCCGTGCGGTCATGTCTAGACGCAAACACCTCGATCCCAAGCGTGGTCAACCTGCTACAGCAGACGCCTGCAGACAAAGAGCTGGCTGACGTACTGCTGAGTTTTCCAGGTGTCGTGCGCTTGATCGAATTCAAGATGAAGGGCGCCAGCCTGAAAAAAGAACGGCTGCGACATCGTTTACTCATGGCCGCCCTGACAGGTGAGAATCAGGTATTGGTCGAAACGTCCAGAAGCCTGCACTGGTATGTGGAGGTGGGCGCCAATGACACCGACACGCCTTTGGTTTCGCGAGCCGTGCCTTATCTGGACGCCTTCGACGAAGAACACTTGGCGTTGTCCGCGGGAAGCCTTGAACGACTCGTGGAGCAAACCGCGCGCGAAGCTGTTCGCGGCCTGGACCCGATGATGCGCGAGCGTTCACAGATATACCTGCGATTTTTACGCAATATTCAAGCTGACGACCCGGTGGGCGCAGGTGGCGTGCTTCTGGTCATGGGCGCAGGTGGAGCAATGCATTTTGTTCAGCTGCGAGACGTCTGTGATTTGAGTATGCCGCACAGGCAATGGCTTGAGCTGGAAATGAGCGGTCCCCAGCTGGAGCTATCTGTGCCTGCATTGGAGCGAAGCATGAAGCGTCCCAAACACCGCGACGGCCCCGAATATGGAAGGTAATGACCCATGGACGAACACGTGAACGAAAATGACCTCAGCCTGCGGGCCATGGCCGTTGCTGCCAAGGGCATCATGAGCGCAGCGGAAAATGACAGAAAAGCCGCTGAGCAGGCGATTGCGCGTCTTGGCTATCTGGAAAAACGTGTTGAGCAGAGCCTGCAACAGATTCCGACGATACTGGGCGCTTCAGCGGCGCAGATCGCAGATTCAGTGGCTTCAAAGGCGGCCGAGCAGTTGATTGGCAAGTTCAGACAGGCCGATGCCGCTGCGCTTGATGCGGCGCAAAAGTACCAGGCCGCCAGTGACAGCCTTAAGCGTCGATTCTGGCTCAGCATCTTCGCTATTCATCTAGGTGTGGTATTGCCTCTGGCGTTGCTGTTTTTCTTTGCGGTCCCCAGCACCGATGAGATTGCGCAAAGGCAACGAGAGTTAGCGGTGCTTGAGCAAAACATAGAAGCGTTGAAACGCCAGGGTGGTGACGCTGCCATTATTGACTGCGAGGGACGCCCGTGCGTGCGCACGCGAGAGGTCCCGGGCAAAGATCCCTATCACGATGCCGCTACAGGGAAGAAGACTTATCGGTTGATCTGGACCAAGTGAGCTTCATCAACTTTGAACTAATCACTAAGCCTGTCCACCTAACGCTTTGCACGTTGCCTCAAGCCCGGGGTTTTCCTGGGTTACCCAATCACACACGAAGGTTTGGTTAATCATGAAGAGCGAACAGGTAGAAGGCGTTGTAGAAAAGGTTGCTGGCAAAGCCCAGAGCGCAGTCGGGAAGCTTTTTGGCGATTCGAAGTTGGAAGCCGAAGGCGCTGGACGCCAGGCTGCGGGTCAACTGACGCAAACCTATGGCGACGCACTGGACAGCGTTTCTACATTCGTCAAAGAAAAACCGGTTGCTGCACTGGCAATCGGGGCTGTTGCTCTACTGGTGCTGAAGAGATTGCTTGGTCGCTGAACAGCAGTAGCTTCAATAAGATTGCTGGCACGGTAGAGACGATGGTGAACGCTAACCAGAATCAGGGGCAAATTTCTGGAGTTTCTTGCAGGCGTGGAAGGGCGTGAAGTGGAGCGGGGTATCTGCCTGTTCCTTGGGTAACCAAGTCATGCTGCCTGGCAATCGACGCGGTCTCTATGCCCTTTGCCGAGCTTGATGGGCTGAAAAGCCCTTATGTTTTCCAGGTCCCAGAAAAGCCAATGCCCCGACAAGTCGGGGCATTGGTTTTTTTATGAGCGAGTGGTCGGTTTGTATCGTTTTGTATCTGCGCTTTGGATAGATACACAGCGATTCCTTTAAGTCGGTTGATGACACATACGGGATACCTACGGGGCTTTAAATGAACCCATCGAGAAGGCGCAAACCTTCTCCAATGGATGACTCATTTAACTCGCGGCTATCTCTGCGCGTTTCGCGACGTTGTCGACCAATGACTTATAGGAAATTCAAAATGCCTGCAGCTACGTTCGGTTTCACCTGGCGCCCTTGTCTGGCTTCTTCCGTGAAAATGGGCGCTTTGGGGTTGGCCCTGATAGCCGGCAGCGGTAGTGCCTGGGCTGCTGGCCCGGCCGCCGATGCGTCAATTGCCTCGGCCTCGACCAATCCCGAATCGATTAGACCTTATCGAATTCACGTCGATGAAGCGCAATTGACCGATCTGAAAAAGCGCATTGCGGCGACCCGCTGGCCGGACAAAGAGACCGTCAATGACGTTTCCCAAGGCGTGCAGTTGGCCCAGGTCCAGGCGCTGGTGAAGTATTGGGGCAGCGGCTATGACTGGCGCAAGGCCGAAGCGAAGCTCAATGCGCTGCCTGAATTCATCACGACTATCGACGGCGTGGATATTCAATTCATCCATGTTCGCTCGCCAAACCCCAACGCGATGCCGCTGCTTCTGACACACGGATGGCCTGGCTCACAGTTTGAGTTCCTGAAGACGATCGGCCCGCTGACGGATCCCGTTGCTTACGGCGGTAAGGTTGAAGATTCGTTCGACGTGATCATTCCATCGATTCCGGGACACGGTTTTTCCGGTAAGCCAACTGAATTGGGCTGGGGGCCGGATCGGGTCGCGAAGGCTTGGGATGTGCTCATCAAGCGTCTGGGTTATACCCACTATGTCTCCCAGGGCGGAGATCACGGTTCGGTCATATCGGATGCATTGGGCCGCCTGAATCCGCCGGGGCTGTTGGGCATTCACTTGAACATGCCGGCCACCATCCCGCCCGAATTGGTCAAGCCGATCAATAGTGGTGACCCGGCCCCTGAAGGGCTCACTAAGCCTGAACGCAAGGCGTTTGATTCCTTGAGCACCTTCTTCGGCCGCAATGCAGCATACGGCGCGATGATGGTTACGCGCCCGCAGACTATCGGTTACCTGCTGGCCGATTCGCCTACCGGAACTGCGGCGTGGATGTACGAAAAAATCGCCGCGTGGACGGACAGTGATGGCCAGCCTGAACGGGTATTGACCCGTGACGAGATGCTGGACGATATCAGCCTGTACTGGCTGACGAACGCAGGCGCATCGTCATCGCGTTTCTACTGGGAAAACAACAACAACAATTTCAGCGCTGCCGCGCAGAACACCGCAAGCATCAAGGTGCCGGTGGCGATCACGGTCTTCCCGCACGAGATCTATCAGGCGCCTAAAAGCTGGGCGCAACGCGCTTACCCATCACTTTCCTACTACAGCGAGGTTAACAAGGGCGGCCACTTCGCTTCCTGGGAGCAACCTCAATTGTTCAGCGAAGAGTTGCGGGAGGCCTTCCGGCCGCTGCGCGCCAAGCTGAGCGCAACGAAGACAGCCCAGTAGCTCACACGCAACCCAGCCAACACACCTGGCCGCTATTCGGCGGCTCGCTACGGAGAAATACCATGGAGATGACCTTGCTGAACAATCAAAATAAATCCAGCCGCCTGCGGGGTCTTGCCCCATCGCTGTTGGCAGCAGCGGTGCTGCAATTCGCGGCGGTGGCTGTCGGTTTTTCCCAAGCCAGCGCGGCTGATGTACCCGCGTCCACCATTGGGGCTATCACCCCGGGAGCTCACACCTCTCTCGGTGCACTTAAGCATGTGAAAGCGGGGCTGCTGAACGTTTCTTACGCGGAACTCGGCCCAGCCGATGGTCCTGTGGTCATTTTGTTGCACGGCTGGCCCTACGATATCAACGCATACGCTGATGTCGCTCCTGCTTTGGCGGGCAAGGGATATCGAGTGTTGATCCCTTCTGCGCGTGGTTATGGCGATACGCATTTTCTCTCGGCCAAGACTGCTCGCAATGGTCAACCCGCTGCGCTGGCGACCGACCTGATCGACTTCATGGACGCGCTGAAGATCAAGACCGCGGTGTTGGGTGGGTTTGACTGGGGCGCCCGCACTGCAGATATCGTTGCGGCACTGTGGCCGGAAAGAGTGAAAGCCCTGGTCGCTGTGAGCGGTTACCTGATAGGCAGCCAAGAGGCAGGCAAGGCGCCATTGCCGCCAGCCGCCGAACTGCAGTGGTGGTACCAGTTCTACTTCGCGACCGAGCGTGGGCGCCTGGGCTACGAGAAAAACACCCATGACTTCGCCAAGCTCATCTGGAAGCTGGCGTCGCCACAGTGGAATTTCGACGACGCCACTTATGAGCGCAGCGCGGCGTCCTTGCAAAACCCTGATCACGTGGCCGTGTCGATTTTCAACTATCGCTGGCGCCTGGGGTTGGTCAAGGGCGAGGCCAGATACGACGCGCTGGAGAAGAAACTCGCGGCATTTCCATCCATCAGCGTGCCCACCATCACCCTGGAAGGTGATGCGAACGGCGCACCGCATCCACCTGCCGAAGCGTACGCCAAGCGCTTCACTGGCAAGTATGAGTACCGATTGATCACCGGTGGAGTAGGCCACAACTTGCCGCAGGAAGCGCCGAAAGCCTTCGCCCAGGCGGTGATCGACGCCGATCATCTTTGAAAACCGGCTGAGAGGATGGCGATGATGAAGCTGGAATTTCTGGCCGCGATGTCGGCTGCCATTGCAATCGCAGCGTTGACGGCTACCGGTGTTGCCTCGGGCGACGCCAGTAAGGGCGACGCCTCGCCGATCTATGGCGTGAAACTGCCTGAAAACTACCGCCTATGGCCGCTGATTGCGCCGGCGCAGGAAGCGGCCCCCCTGAACGAACTGCGAGCCGTGGTGGGCAATGACTTGGCCATCAAGGCTTATCAGGATTCAACGCTGCCGTTCCCTGATGGCACGGTGCTGGTAAAGCTGGCCTGGAAACATGTGCAGTCTCCGGAATTCGAGCCGGCGTCCATCCCGGGGC
The DNA here is from genome assembly GCF_001320835.1 of Pseudomonas sp. NBRC 111138. NCBI lineage: Bacteria > Pseudomonadati > Pseudomonadota > Gammaproteobacteria > Pseudomonadales > Pseudomonadaceae > Pseudomonas > Pseudomonas sp. NBRC 111138. The sequence continues at coordinate 37,197 of NZ_BCBO01000063.1, forward strand.
CGGCCACGACCGTGCAGGTGATGGTCAAGGACTCGAAAAGATATGCAGCAACCGGTGGCTGGGGATTCGGGCGGTTTATCAACGGTAAACCGGCCGATGAAGCCCAACACGAAACCTGCTTCGCCTGTCACCAGGCGCGAGTGCGTAATCACGACTTTGTCTTCACGCGCTTCGCTCCCTGATTTCCCGTCAAACCCGGAGTCAACAATGAAAAAAGTATTAACCGCACTGGCCGTCGCCGTCAGCCTGAGCATGGCGACACACGCCTGGTCGCAAACTGAAAAACCCACGATTGTGCTCGTACATGGCGCCTTTGCCGATGCGTCGAGTTGGAATGGCGTCGTGAAGATTCTCGAGAAGGACGGTTACCCGGTGGTTGCCGCTGCCAACCCATTGCGCGGTGTAAAGAGCGATGGTTCGGCAATCTCGGCATTGCTGACGAGCATTCATTCGCCGGTGGTGTTGGTCGGCCACTCCTATGGCGGCAACGTTATCAGTGATGCGGCCAACGATCATGCAAACGTCAAAGCCCTGGTTTACGTCAGTGCGTTTGCACCTGAGGCCGGGGAAACCGTCGCCGGGCTGGCCGGCAAATTCCCGGGCAGCACGCTGGGTCCAACGCTGGCTGCGCCTGTACCGTTGGCCGATGGGGGCAAGGACTTGTACATCCAGCAGGACAAATTTCACAACCAGTTCGCCGCTGACGTCCCCGCGAAAGAGGCGGCATTGATGGCCGCCACCCAACGCCCGGTAACGGAAGCGGCGCTCAACGAAGCATCCGGCAGCCCTGCCTGGAAGCATATTCCGTCCTGGTACATCTACGGCGACAAGGACAAGAACATTCCCCCGCAAGCCATGGCATTCATGGCCAAGCGCGCCGCTGCCAAAGCCGTGGAAGTGGTCAAGGGCGCTTCACATGTGGTGATGGTTTCGAACCCGGAACCGGTTGCCCGCCTCATCGAAAAAGCCGCCACGGCGAAATGACACGCCAAGGGCGAAGCGGCGCTTTCAGCGCTCTACGCCGAGGCGAGTTTTGCACGTCGCCCGGCGGGTTTCGTTTTGAAGTTGTGCAACGCTGAAACGCAAGAGAGGGGGGTATTCGACGCGGCCAACGCCTGGGCACACCGGGCGTTGTGCTTATCGCGGGCAACCGCAATCAATCAGGTACGCCACGATGTGGAAGATCAATCACAGTTACATTGACGGAGCATTCGTTCCTGTTCATGGCAATGAAACGGTGCAATGCATCAATCCGGCTACCGAGGCGGTCATCGGTACGCTCACTCTGGCTGATCGTGAAGATGCCAGGCGCGCTATCGCGGCGGCTTCGCATGCTCAAGTCGCGATGGGCCGCACCTCCAAGGCCGAACGTATCGACATGCTCGAGCAGTTGCAGGCTGCCGTGCTGGCGAGCACGAATGAAATTCGCGATACCGCCATCGAAGAGTACGGTGCGCCGTTTGCCCGTGCGCAATGGGTCAGTCGCTACGCTTCACAGTCATTTACCAATGCGGCGCAGGTGTTGAAACACTTCGACCTGAGTCGTTCGGTCGGTGACGCTACCGTGGTGATGGAGCCGGTCGGAGTCGCGGCGCTGTTTGCCCCCTGGAACAGCACCGCCGGGACGATATGCAGCAAACTGGCATCGGCCATCGCGGCGGGTTGTGCCTCGGTCATCAAACCGAGCGAGTTGAGCCCCTTGCAAACCACCGTGCTCGCCCAAGCGCTGCATCGCGCAGAGTTGCCCAACGGGGTTTTCAATATTCTGTTGGGACGCGGCAGTGATGTGGGTGACGAAATCAGCGCCAGCCCACTCATCGCGAAAATTTCATTCACCGGGTCCACCGCCACCGGAAAGCTCATTGCACGTGCCGGAATCGAGACCATGAAGCGAGTGAGCCTGTCGCTCACGGGGAAGTCGGCCTCTATCATCCTGGATGACGCCGATCTCGACATCGCCATTCCCCTGGCTCTGAATGCTGCGTTCATGAACAACGGTCAGGCATGTGTCGCTGGCACACGTCTGCTGGTGCCACGCTCGCACGCCGAGGACATTATCGAGCGCGTGAAAAGCCTGGTTGAAGCGATGGTCGTCGGCGATCCGCAGGATCCGGCCACTGCTCTCGGGCCGCTGATCAATCGCGCCCAATTCGACCGCGTACAAGCTTTCATCCGCCGCGGGCAGGCGCAAGGCGCGACGTTGATTATCGGCGGGGAGGGCAGACCGACCGGCTTGGACAAGGGCTATTTCGTCAGGCCTACGGTCTTTGCCGACGTCAGCAATGACATGGACATCGCGCAAGAGGAGATTTTCGGCCCGGTGCTATCGATCATTGCGTATGACTCGCAAGAACAGGCGATCGCTATTGCCAATGCCAGTCTCTACGGTTTGCAGGCTTATGTATTTTCCCGGCAACCGGAGCGTGCCCAACGCCTGGCGACCCAGTTGCAGGCCGGCTCGGTGTTGATCAACAGAATTTCGCCAGAGCTGCTGGCGCCGTTCGGCGGGGTAAAGCAGTCCGGTGTCGGCCGGGAGTTTGGAGTCTTTGGGCTGGAAGCATTTCTTGAGGCCAAAAGCATCGTGTCAGATTAGCTTGGGGTTGGCGGGAGAGGGTGGTCGCGCAACCCAGGCCGCAGGAGAAAAAGCTAATGGCCCACAGCACGTTGCCTGTGGGCCATGGGTTTTCAAGGGTTACGCGGCTGGAGCTTTCGCCTCCTGCAGCAGTTGCTGAATCATCTTTTCCTGCGTCTCGTAGCGACCTTCTCCGAAGTGGGTGAAACGCACTTGCCCTTTGGCGTCGATCAGGTAGTGCGCGGGCCAGTACTGGTTATCGAAGTTGCGCCAGATCGCGTAGTTGTTATCGATGGCTACCGGGTAAGTGATGCCGAGCTTTTTCACCTCATCCCTGACATTGCTGATGATGCGTTCAAAACCGTATTCCGGGGTGTGGACGCCGATTACCACCAAGCCATCCTTCTCGTACTTCTGCGCCCAGTCCTTCACGTACGGCAGGGTGCGCTGGCAATTGATGCAGTCGTAAGTCCAGAAATCGACGAGCACCACTTTGCCTCTGAGCGATTCACTGGTCAGCGCGGGCGAATTGAGCCATTCCACCGCGCCGGACAGCGACGGCATCGGGCCTTGGGCGTTGTCGAGGGTGGGTTCGGCCTTGGCCTTGCTTACCAGGTATTCGACGACTTTGGGGACGCTTTGCAGCACGCCTTTTTCCAGCACGCTGACGCCTTCGGACGACGCCCCGGCCAACAGCGTCTTGTCGGCACCGGTAGAAATCATCAGCGCTGCGGCCAGGACCGCAAAACCGGTGACGCGCCGCAGCCAACCAGTGACCGGAATCGAGGCCTTCAGGCGATTGACTAAACCGCGTCCGGCGAAAATCAGCGTACCCAACGACAGTGCACTGCCCAGGCCGTAGGCCACCAGCAGCAGGCTGGTTTGCGCATTGGCGCCTTGCAGCATGGCGCCGGTAAGGATCACCCCGAGGATCGGCCCGGCGCACGGCGCCCAGAGCAGGCCGGTGGCGACGCCGATCATCAGTGAACCCAGCGGCCCGGACATTTTGCGCGTCTGGGGGTCGAGGCGATTGCCCAGTAACACGAACGGGCTGGCCAGCCAGCCACTGATTCGTGCCGAGATCAGCGACAAGGCAAACAGCGCCATCACCACAAGTGCCACATGACGCCCGGCGTTGTTGGCCTGAATCACCCATTCACTGCTGACCACGGCCAGGCTGGAAATCAGCGCGAAGGTCAGAACCATGCCACCAAGGGTAAGCAGGATCGAGGAGCGTGTGCGGTCGATACCGGCGAACAGAAATGGCACGACCGGCAGGATACAAGGGCTGAGGACGGTCAATAAGCCGCCCAGTAATGCGATGAGGAACATAAGGGTCTCCTGATGAAATGTGGGCAGGGCTCAGTTATCGCTGTGGCATTCGGCAAATTTGCGGTAGTTCAAGATCTCGGTCTTGCCCTGCGAATTCAGGTAGGTCAGCTGGGCATCGACAATGCCGCAGGCAGCCCCGGCATCCTGTGTCAATGCCACCACTTTCTGGATGTCCAGGTGCGTGCCGTAGGTGTAGGTCTGCGGCGTGACGTCGGCTTCGGCGCGGGCCGAGAAGGTGCAGATATTCAGGGCGGCAAACAGGCAAGTGGCATAGAGGGTATTGGTGTTCATGGTCGTTTCCTCAAGGCTTCATGGGTTGGGTCGTTCGGTTGAGCCGAGGCGCTAGGGTTGGCCTCGATGTGGCTCATTAGAAGCCCGCGAGGTATCTCGTCTGTGTCAAAAACAGGCGCGGATAAATCGGTTCGTATCAGGACCCCGTCCCGATACACAGCCATACAAAACCTAGGAAATTGTTGTTTTTGCCTCTGCATGTATCCTTCGCCACAGCAGATACACTGCAATACAAACCGCCGCGGGCGAACGGGCTCAGCCTCTATAGACTGAGCCGCAATTTCCAATGACAGAGGCTTGGCCCATGGAACACGTTGATCACATCCTCATCGTGGACGATGACCGTGAGATTCGAGAGATGGTAGGCAACTACCTGAAGAAGAACGGCCTGCGCACCACCGTGGTTGCGGATGGCCGCCAGATGCGCTCGTTTCTCGAGGCCACGCCGGTAGACCTGATCGTGCTTGACATCATGATGCCCGGCGACGATGGCCTGGTGCTCTGCCGCGACATTCGCGCCGGCAAACACAAGGCTACGCCGGTGCTGATGCTGACCGCCCGCAACGACGAAACCGATCGCATCATCGGCTTGGAAATGGGCGCCGACGATTACCTGGTCAAGCCGTTCGCTGCCCGTGAATTGCTGGCGCGCATCAACGCTGTGCTGCGCCGTACGCGCATGCTGCCGCCCAACCTGGTCGTTACCGAAACCGGAAGGTTGCTGGGGTTCGGGCGCTGGCGCCTGGACACCTCCGCCCGCCATCTGCTTGATGAAGACGGCACCATGGTCGCCCTCAGCGGCGCTGAATATCGCCTGCTGCGGGTGTTCCTCGACCATCCGCAACGGGTACTCAATCGCGACCAGTTGCTCAACCTGACCCAGGGCCGTGACGCCGACCTGTTTGACCGTTCCATTGATCTGCTGGTCAGCCGCCTGCGCCAACGCCTGCTTGACGATGCCCGCGAGCCGGCTTACATCAAAACCGTGCGCAGCGAAGGGTATGTCTTCTCGCTGCCAGTGGAAGTGCTTGGAGCACCGGCATGAAGCCTTCGCTGCATTGGCCTCGTACCCTCATCTCGCGGCTGTCGCTGATCTTTCTGGTCGGGTTGACCCTGGCGCAGGCCTTGTCCTTCGGCGTGCAGTATTACGAGCGTTACGAAACCGCGAAAAACACCATGCTCGGTAACCTGGAAACCGATGTATCGACGTCCATTGCCATCCTTGACCGCTTGCCCGCCGAGGAACGCATGAGTTGGTTGAAACAACTGGATCGACGCAATTACCGCTATTTGCTCGGCGAAGGCTCGCCAGGCGTCGCTCTGCGTGACACGCCGATTGCAGTGACCTCGATCAAGGAGGCCATCGGCAAGGATTACCCGATGACCGTGACAGACATTCCGGGGCCTATCAAACATTTCCAGGTCCATCTGAAACTGGCCGACGGCAGCCCGGTGACCATCGACGTGCGCCCCTCGATGGTGCCGTTGTCGCCGTGGCTGCCGGTGGTTTTGCTGGGCCAGTTGGCCTTGATGATTCTATGCACGTGGCTGGCTGTGCGTATTGCCATACGCCCGCTGACCCGCCTGGCCCAGGCCGTGGAAAACCTTGATCCCAACACTCACCCGGTGCATCTGGATGAACAAGGCCCGACCGAAGTCGCACACGCTGCCATCGCCTTCAATGCCATGCAGGCGCGCATTGCGGCCTATCTGAAAGAACGCATGCAACTGCTGGCGGCGATTTCCCACGACCTGCAAACCCCGATCACGCGCATGAAGCTGCGTGCCGAATTGATGGACGATTGCGGCGACAAAGACAAATTGTGGAACGACCTCGGCGAGATGGAGCATCTGGTGCGTGAAGGCGTTGCCTATGCCCGCAGCGTGCATGGCGCCACCGAGGAAAGCCGCCGTACCGATCTTGATTCATTCCTCGACAGCCTCGTGTTCGACTACCAGGACATGGGCAAGGACGTGCAGCTCAGCGGCAAAAGCAACGCAGTGATTCACACGCGGCCCCACGCGCTGCGCCGAGTGCTAGTAAACCTCACGGATAACGCGCTCAAATTCGCCGGTGCAGCGCAACTGCGGGTCGAGCCGAAGGAGGGCGACAGCCTCTCGGTGACCGTGATGGATCGTGGTCCCGGCATTGCCGAAGAGGAGCTGGCCCGTGTGATTGAGCCATTTTACCGCGTGGAAAATTCGCGCAACCGCAGCACCGGCGGCACGGGCCTGGGCCTGGCTATCGCCCAGCAACTGGCACAAGCACTCGGCGGCACCCTGACCTTGAGAAATCGCGAAGGCGGCGGACTGTGCGCTGAACTGAGATTACCGACGCGCTCATCGTAGGAGGAGCGAATAATGCAGGATTCGTTCAATCTGTCCCGTTTCGTCGAGGCGCAGCGCCGGGTGTTCAGTCGGGTCATGGACGAGCTGCGCGCGGGCCGCAAGACGAGCCATTGGACGTGGTTTGTCTTCCCCGCAAACGCAGGGGCTGAGTCGCTCCGCTCAAAGCTGATCTTTCATCCGGCTCGTAATCAATAAAGGCTGCCTGCTCACCCCCGACTGGCTGCACCACTCAAGCGCAGACATACCAAACCAGCGATGAAACGCCCGCGAAAAAGTGCTGACATCGGCGTAACCCAGCAGATGCGCCACGTGTGTAAGACTGACTGTCGGAACCAGCAGGTAATTGCGTGCCAGTTGTTGGCGAGTCTCATCCAGCAACTGCTGAAAAGACGTATTTTCTTGAGCCAAGTGGCGCTGCAAGGTTCTTGGGGTGACTGCCATGCAATCGGCCACCTTGTCGATCGTTGCACGTCCGCTGGGCAACAAGTTACGCAGCAATTGCCTGACGTAGCCAGGCATCACGTCTGTCGACAAGCGCTCTATACCTGATAGATGTGTAGCAAGAATCTGATGTAGTGCTTCGCTGGAGCGATCCAGTGGTTGCGCCAGCACGCATGCGTCAAATAGCAGACCAGTACGTGCTGCTGAGAACGTTGGTGTAATACCCAGTGCCTGGCGATAGCCCCACTCATCGGCAAGGGGCGGATGACGAAGCATTACCGCCTCAGGTTGCCATTGATCCCCCGCCAACGCGAGCATCAGTTTTAAACCGACACCACACGCCAGTTCTTCTGCTTGAGGCAATCCGACAATCGACATCTCATCGGTTCGATAACTCAGCAACGCGACGCCTTCGACAACCTCCAAATCAACCTGTGCCGCGCCGTTGTACAGCCCGAAATTCGCGCGCAGTTCGAGCAATGCATCGCCGATGGTTCGAGCGTTGTGGATCAGGAAAAACATATCACCGAAGACGTCGACACCTTGGTGGAGCCCGAATTTCAGGCCGAACAATGCGTTATTCGAACGCTGCCGGCACATTTGCAACAAGCTGCAATATTGTTGGAAGGAGAGGATATCTTCCGGGCGCTGCAGCGACATCGCAGGCACACGGGCCTGTCGCAGTATACGGCTCGGGTCCAGACCCTGACGCCGGGCAAATTGATCGAACCCCTGTCAGACTGATTGCACGAATGAATGGATTGGACGCCATTTTTTACCCAAGAGTTTGTTGCATGCGCTGCTTCCACTTCTGCGGGCTGACGCCATTCCAGCGCGTGAAAGCCCGGGAAAAGGTGCTCAGGTCGGCATAACCCAACATACCTGCCAGCTGTGTCAGGCTGATCGATGAGTCGCAGAGGTAGCGTGCGGCCATCGTCTGGCGCGTTTCGTCCAGCAGCTCCTGAAATCGCGTGTTTTGTGCCCGAAGATAGCGTTGCAAGGTGCGCGGGCTGATCATCATGTACTTGGCCATGTCGCGAAGGGTGACCGGACCATTGGCAAGCTCATTGCGTAGCCTTTTTTGCACATAAGACGGTAATTCTTGCAGTGTTACGCGCGCTAACTCGTCGATCTGTTGCTGGGCTAATAGTTGACACCTGACGTCTGTAGCTCCGAGAGGTCTCGCCAGTAATGACTCATCGAAAACCCAGGCATTGACGGTGCTGTCAAAGCACGGAGGGACACCCAGCAGCGTGCGATAGGCAATGCGGCTGGCCGGAGCGCTGTGGCGCAACATCAGAGCTCTCGGTTTCCAGGCGTACCCTAGCAGTTCGCGGAGCAAGCATGCGGCAACTCCCATCGCCAGTTCCACTGTCTGATGTACTGAGGACAACGTACCGTCAATGACTTCGTACACAAGAAGGGCACTGCCGCCTCGGCGTTCAAGGCGCACTAGTGCGCCGTCACTGTGTATATGGAAATAGCGTGTCAGCAGATTCAGCGATTCGCCCACATTGGCCGCGTTACGCATGGCGTACAGCAGAGTGCCTAGACTTTGCGTGCCTTGGTGCAAGCCTAACTGTAAGCCGAACAAGGGATTGCTCGACCGTAACGCACATAACTGGACCAACGCATTGAATTGAGCGCCGGATATTTGAGCGTTCAGCGGATCTTCGGGCAGGTCTACCTCCGCCAGCGCCGAAACCGGATCAATCCCCTGACTGGTAGCAAACGCCTTGAAACCAAGCAAAGCAACACCACGCACTGTGGACATCATCTGAGCCTCTCGAATGAAATACTGCCTTTGGCCTGAGAAGTATTGGCACGATATGCAAAATCTCTGGCGCGATATGCAAAGCTTTCACCCTTGTCCCGAGACCACACTCGAACGACCAATAACAAAAGACCTGCGTTCGGCCCAAGGCTGGACGATGGAGGTATACGATGCGTCGGTTTCTGTTCGCTTTGCTGGTGGTCGCGCTGATTTCGGGTGCGCTGTATGTTCAGCCACGGCCCGCTGACCACAATGTTGTTCATCATGCCAATCACCCGCCGGTTGCCAGCATCAGCGATGCCTTCACGCATTTCTGAGGACTGAAGCGTGCTCCTGCAAAGAGGCGTGCTCGCGGAACTCGCCACTAGAAAGTGCTCCGTGCAGGAACATTTGCTCCAGCGTTCGGGCCGACTCGGCGTTGGCTGCACGCCCGCGCTGTTCGGCATCCACCAAGCCGTAGACCAGGGTGATGAACAGCTCGGTAAAAATCGCTGCGGTAATGTCGATGCGAAACAGTCCTCTTTGCTGACCTCTGAGGAAGAACTCGTCTAGCGCCGCCAGGTAAAACTGCCAGCGTGTGTCACCCCGTTCGAAGTCGAGGAAGTCTGGGCGGTATTGCGCCATAAGAAAGGCAAGCAATTCGCGATGAGCCAAGTGCTCGCGGATCAATCGACGCAGCGCGTCCAAGGGCTGCAGGTGCTGCAAACCGGCGCTGCGGATAATCAGATTGAGCGTACTTTCGGCGTACTCCTCCAGTCTCTGCCCTAGATTTTCCCGTGTCCCACAGTAGCGGTGCAGGGTCGCTTTACTCATGCCCGCCAGTTGCGCCAGCTCTTTCATTGTCGCCCGGGGGCGATTGACAACCGCCATAGTCAGCGACTTGAGCATTTGTTCATCATGGGAATTGGGTGTCATCACCACGCCTTTAGCGATGTTTATACAGGGATCACAATATTCTCATATGAGACAATGTTGACTCATTAGAGTTTGCAAAGTAGCATCCGCACCAAGTTCAATCAAGCCTTGGGTGAGAGATGGGAAATTTGCGTGCGATAGGGATGGCAGGCTCGCTGGCAGCGGCCATTGCGCTGGCCGGGTGTGGGCCGTCGAATGAACAAACGGATGTGGCCGAAGTGGCGCGTGCTGTAGAGGTGCTGGCAGTAAAGACGGAGCCTCTGGCTCTGACTTCGGATTTGCCGGGCAGGGTAGAGCCCATGCGAGTCGCCGAGGTGCGCGCGCGCGTGCCAGGCATCGTGATGCAAAAGCGTTTTGAAGAGGGCGCGGATGTCAAAGCCGGGGACCTGCTGTTCCAGATCGACCCGGCGCCGCTAAAGGCGGCCTTGTCGCGAGCAGAGGGTGAATTGGCCCGCACCCAGGCCGTCGCACTTGAGGCACAGGCGCGGGTCAAGCGCTATGAACCGTTGGTGAAGGTCGAGGCGGTCAGCCAGCAAGACTTCGACAGTGCCATGGCCGACCTGCGCAGCGCCCAGGCGGCCACGCGCTCGGCTCAGGCCGATCTGCAAAGCGCGCGCTTGAACCTTGGTTATGCTTCGATGACTGCACCGATTTCCGGGCGTGTCGGCCGTGCACTGGTAACCGAAGGTGCGTTGGTCGGTCAGGGGGACGCGACGTTGATGGCGCGGATTCAACAGCTTGATCCGGTCTATGTCGATTTCACTCAGTCGGCCGCCGACGCGCTGCGCCTGCGCGAATCGCTCAATGGCGGAAAACTCTCCGCTGATGACAGTAAGACGTTGTCGATTCGTGTCGACGGCACCGCTTTTGAGCGTCAGGGCGCACTGATGTTTACCGATATCGCCGTTGATCGCGGCACCGGGCAGGTGTCATTACGCGGCAAGTTCGCCAACAGCGACGGCGTGTTGCTGCCGGGCATGTTCGTGCGCGTGCGCACGCCTCAAGGCACCGACAAACAGGCCATTCTCGTGCCCCAGCGCTCGGTGCAGCGCGGCAGCGATGGCGGCGCGCAGGTCATGGTCGTCGGCGCCGACGGCCGCGCCGAAGCGCGCAATGTGGCGACCGGTTCCATGCAGGGTTCGCGCTGGCAGATCAGTGAAGGCCTGAAGGCTGGCGATCAGGTGATTGTCAGCGGACTGAGCGGCCTGCAACCAGGTGCCAAGGTCGTACCCGCCCAGCCCCAAGCCCAGGCTCAGTCGCCTGAGTCGCACCAGTAAGGGCGCCGTCGCCGCGAGGATATTCCGATGTCTCTGTTTTTTATCAAACGCCCGAACTTCGCCTGGGTGGTAGCGCTGTTCATTTCTCTGGCCGGTCTGCTGGTCATTCCGATGCTGCCGGTAGCGCAGTACCCCAACGTCGCGCCGCCGCAGATCAAGGTGACGGCGACCTATCCCGGCGCCTCCGCGAAGGTGCTGGTGGACTCGGTCACCAGCGTGATCGAAGAGTCGCTCAACGGTGCGAAGAACCTGCTGTATTTCGAGTCGACCAACAACTCCAACGGTATCGCCGAAATTGCAGTGACGTTCCAGCCGGGCACAGATCCGCAGCTCGCTCAGGTTGATGTGCAAAACCGCTTGAAAAAAGCCGAAGCGCGGATGCCGCAAGCCGTGCTGACCCAAGGTCTGGAGGTGGAGCAAACCAGTGCCGGTTTCCTGCTGATCTATGCGCTGAACTATAAGGAAGGCACCCAGCACAGTGACACCACCGCATTGGGCGACTACGCCGCGCGCAACATCAACAACGAGCTACGCCGGGTTCCGGGCGTCGGCAAGCTGCAGTTCTTCTCCTCTGAAGCGGCGATGCGCGTCTGGCTCGACCCGCAGAAACTGGTGGGCTACGGGCTATCCATCGACGACGTCAGCGCGGCCATCCGTGGCCAGAACGTGCAAGTGCCGGCTGGCAGCTTCGGCAGTACGCCGACCAGCAGCCAGCAGGAACTGACCGCCACCCTGGCGGTGAAAGGTACGCTGGATAATCCGGAAGAATTCTCTCGTATTGTCCTGCGTGCCAACGAGGACGGTTCGACGGTCAAACTGGGCGACGTCGCCCGCGTGGAAATCGGTCAGGAAAGTTACAACTTCAACTCGCGCCTGAATGGCAGACCCGCCGTGGCAGCGGCGATCCAGTTGTCGCCGGGCGCCAACGCGATCCAGACCGCAACTGCGGTCAAGCAGCGCCTGGCCGAACTGTCGGCCTACTTCCCGGATGACGTGGAATATTCCGTTCCTTACGACACCTCGCGTTTCGTTGATGTCGCGATCGAGAAGGTTATTCATACCCTGATCGAAGCGATGGTCCTGGTATTCCTAGTGATGTTCCTGTTCCTCCAGAACATCCGCTACACCTTGATTCCGTCGATCGTGGTACCGGTGTGTCTGCTGGGCACGCTGCTGATGATGTACGTGCTGGGCTTCTCGGTGAACATGATGACCATGTTCGGCATGGTGCTCGCCATCGGCATTCTGGTGGACGACGCCATTGTCGTGGTGGAGAACGTCGAACGGATCATGGCCGAGGAGGGCTTGTCGCCGGTCGACGCCACGGTGAAAGCGATGGGGCAGGTATCGGGCGCGATCATCGGTATCACCCTGGTGCTTTCGGCGGTGTTCATGCCGCTGGCATTCATGTCCGGCTCGGTCGGTGTGATCTACCAGCAATTCTCGGTATCGCTGGCGGTGTCGATTCTGTTCTCCGGGTTCCTCGCGCTGACGTTCACCCCGGCGCTATGCGCCACGCTGCTCAAGCCGATTCCACAAGGGCACCATGAAAAGCGCGGCTTCTTCGGCGCCTTCAACCGTGGCTTTGCCAAGCTCACCGATCGCTATTCAGTCCTGAACAACGGGCTGGTGGCGCGTTCCGGCCGGATGATGTTGGTGTACCTGGGCATTATCGCCATGCTCGGTTACTTCTACCTGCGCCTGCCGGAATCGTTTGTGCCGGTGGAGGACCAGGGCTACATGATCGTCGACGTCCAGCTGCCGCCGGGCGCGACCCGTACCCGTACCGAATCGACTGGCGAACAACTGGAGCGTTACCTGGCTACCCGTGACGCGGTTCAGTCGACGTTCCTGGTGTCCGGCTTCAGCTTCTCCGGGATGGGCGATAACGCAGCGCTGGCATTCCCGGTGTTCAAGGACTGGTCGGAGCGTGGCGAAGATCAATCGGCCATGGCAGAAGTCAATGCGCTGAACGAGCAATTTGCCGTGGCCAACGACGGTGCGGTGATGGCCGTGCCACCGCCGCCGATTGACGGTCTGGGCAACTCCGGTGGTTTCGCCCTACGCCTGCAGGATCGTGCCGGCCTGGGTCGGGAAGCGTTGCTCGCTGCTCGTGATCAGGTGCTTGGTCAGGCCAACGGCAACCCGAAAATTCTCTATGCGATGATGGAAGGTCTGGCGGAGTCGCCGCAATTGCGCGTAGTGATCGACCGTGACAAGGCGCGCACCCTGGGGGTGAGTTTTGAATCGATCAGCAGTGCGTTGTCTGCCGCTTTCGGTTCGGAGGTGATCAACGACTTCACCAATGCCGGCCGCCAGCAGCGCGTGGTGGTGCAGGCCGAGCAGGGCGACCGGATGACTCCGGAAAGCGTGCTCAAACTGTACGTACACAACAGCGCGGGCGATCTGGTGCCGCTCAGCGCTTTCGTCACCACGCATTGGGAGGAAGGTCCGGTGCAGGTAGTGCGCTACAACGGTTATCCGTCGGTGCGCATCGTCGGTGATGCCGGGCCGGGCTACAGCACCGGTGAAGCCATGGCAGAAATGGAGCGTATCGCCGCGCAGTTGCCGGCCGGTTTCAGCTACGAGTGGACCGGTTTGTCCTACCAGGAGAAGGTCTCCAGTGGTCAGGCCACGCAACTGTTTGCGCTGGCCATTCTGGTGGTGTTCCTGCTGCTGGTGGCGCTGTACGAGAGCTGGGCGATTCCGTTGACCGTGATGCTGATTGTGCCGATCGGCGCCATCGGTGCGGTACTCGCGGTGATGGTCGCTGGCATGCCTAACGATGTGTACTTCAAGGTCGGTTTGATCACCATCATAGGTCTGGCGGCGAAGAACGCGATTCTGATCGTCGAGTTCGCCAAGGAACTCTGGGAAAAAGGTTACAGCCTGCGCGACGCCGCGATCGAGGCTGCACGGCTGCGCTTCCGGCCAATCGTGATGACCTCCATGGCCTTCATTCTCGGTGTGGTGCCGCTAGCACTGGCGACCGGGGCAGGGGCTGCAAGTCAGCGGGCAATCGGTACCGGGGTGATCGGCGGCATGCTCAGCGCGACACTGCTGGGTGTGTTGTTTGTACCGATCTGTTTTGTGTGGGTGCTATCGATGTTGCGCAGTAAACCGGCTCCCATTGAACAACCCGCTTTGGCTCAGGAGTGACGCATGCGTATTTCAGGATTTTCTACGCTGGTGATCGCCATGTTGTTGGCCGGTTGCTCGTTGGCGCCGACCTATGAGCGGCCCGTCGCACCGATTGCGGACAACTGGGCGGGCGAGTCGTTGAAACAGGGCGCTCCGATCAACCAGTTGGCGTGGCAGTCGTTCATCGTCGATCCCGACCTGCGCCGTCTGGTGGGTGTTGCGCTGGATAACAATCGCTCGTTGCGCCAGACCCTTTTGGACATCGAGCAGGCCCGGGCGCAGTACCGCATTCAGCGGGCCGATCGGGTTCCGGGGCTGAATGCAAGCGCGTCCGGCAACCGCCAGCGCTTGCCGTCGGACCTGGCCAGTGACGGCCGGGCAGGGGTGGCCAGCCAGTATCAGGTCGGTCTGTCGCTGCCCGAATACGAGCTGGATCTGTTTGGCCGGGTAAAGAGCCTCAGTGACTCTGCGCTGCAGGAATACCTGGCCACCGAAGAAGCAGCCCGCGCCGCGCAGATCGCGCTGATCGCTGAAGTCAGCCAGGCCTATCTGGTTCACGACGGCGCCCAGCGTCGGCTGGAGTTGACCCAACAAACCCTGAGCAGCCGCGAATACTCGTTCGCGCTGATCAGTCAGCGCCGCTCCAGCGGCACGGCGACAGCGCTGGATTATCAGGAAGCTCTGGGGCTGGTGGAACAGGCGCGGGCCGAACAGGAACGCAATCTGCGCGAGAAGCAGCAGGCGTTCAACGCGCTGGTTTTGCTGCTGGGCACAAAGGACGCGGGCAAGGTGATTCCCGAGCGGCTGACGACGCAGCCGATGCTGGTGCAAGACATCGCTGCGGACACCACATCGACGCTGATCGAGCGCCGGCCGGACATTCTTGCGGCCGAGCATCGACTGCAAGCGCGCAATGCCGATATCGGCGCGGCACGGGCGGCGTTCTTTCCGCGTATCAGCCTGACCGGCAGCTTTGGTACTTCCAGCGCGCAGATGTCCGGTCTGTTCGACGGCGGTTCGCGCTCCTGGAGTTTCGTACCGAACCTTTCGCTGCCGTTGTTCGATGCTGGTCGCAACAGTGCCGGGCTGAGTCTGGCCGAAGCCCGCAAGGATTCAGCTGTGGCGGCCTACGAAGGCACGATTCAGACGGCGTTCCGCGAGGTCGCCGATGCATTGGCTGCCACCGACACCTTGCGCCGGGAGGAGGCCGCGCGCCGCGCGCTGGCCAATACCAGCACTGAAACCCTGAGTCTGGCCAAGGCCCGATATGAAGGCGGTATCGACAGCCACCTGCGTTATCTCGATGCGCAGCGCACCAGTTTCGTCAATGAAACAACGTTTATCGAGGTCAGCACGCAACGCCAGATTGCTCTGGTCGATCTGTTCCGTTCGCTGGGCGGAGGTTGGTCCACGCCGACAACCGTTAGATAACGCCTGACAAGAGCTCCTTTGGTTGGCGCATCCAACCGCCTTTGCCCCGCAGACCGAAAGGTCTCGGGGCTTTTTTTTCCAGGAAAACCGAGTAAGGCTTACAACGCACTCGCTGCGCCGGCCGCGCCATGCAGGAACATCTGTTCCAGCACATTGGCCGAGTTGGCACTGGCCGCGCGCCCACGGCGCTCGGCATCAACCATGCCGAAAATCATGGTCAGGAACAGCTCCGTGAAAACCGCGGCGGTGACATCGATACGAAACGCGCCCAGTTGCTGGCCACGCAGAAAAAAAGCATCCAGAGCGTCAGCATAAGTCTGCCAGCGGTCGCCCTCACCATTGACCGCAAACGTGTCGGGGCGGTACTGAAAGAGCAGGAAAACCAGCATTTCCCGATGCGCGAGATGCTCGTTGATCAAACTGCGCAAGGCCTGTACCGGCTCGCCGTGCAACAGGTCGGTGGTGGTGGTGATCTGGTTCAGCACCGTCTCACCGTGGTTTTCCATCATCTGCACCAGGTTGTCACGGGTGCCGCAAAAGCGATGCAGCGTAGCCTTGCTGACGCCAGCCGCTTCAGCCAGTTCCTTGAGTGTCGCCCGAGGGCGATCCACGATGGCCAAGGCCAGCGCCTTGATAAGTCGTTCGTCTTGAGGAGTCAGGGTCATCAGTCGGTCTCGAATCGAATTTCAATCCGCCGAATTGTGCAGGAAAAGCTCATTACTGCAACGAAAACCACCGAAATAGAGCAAATGACTTCATCTGAGACAGTTTTGTTCATCACGGGATCGGCGTTGCGCACCGTTCGAATGTCATGAATTGTAAGAAGCCTGCGCGATCTGATCCCCATGCGGCGCCTGGGCAAGGATCGACTCAGTGACTGGCCACCAACAAGGCCAGCGCAGTGCAAGCAGTCTCGGTTTCGGCTCGCAATCGATCCAGATCACCGTGGGCCGACCAGGCAATGGTCAGCCCGTCTACCAGTTGAATCAGCAAGCGGCTGGACGCCTTTAAAAACGCTTCGCTCAACTCAGTTCCCATGGCTCGCTGCAGCGCCTGCTCGGTGGCTTCAATGGCCACCGAGTAAATCTTGCTGGCCATTTGCGGGTCATTGCGCATTGCCCAGAAGAACAACTCGGTCTGCGCCCTGGCCGCATCCGGATGATCGATGAACCAAGTGATCAATTGCCGCAGAACTTCGGCTGCCGTCGCCGCAGCAGTGGCCCCGGCCGGTACCTGTTCCAGCGCTTGCGGTGGCAGGCTGAACAGCGATTCGTAGACCGCATAAAACAGGTCGTTCTTGGTATGGAACACGTAATGCAACGAAGCTAACGGACAGCCGGCTTGCGCCGCAATACGGCGGGTCGTGGCATTGGCTACGCCATGCTCGGCGATCACTCTGATCGTTGCCTCGACGAAATCCTGCCGGCGTAATTCAGCGCCCATTCTGGCCATGGTTCAGCAATCTCCTTTATTCCTGGCGCCCTATAACGACAAGGGCGATGTCGACGCTTGCGGATCCTACAGCAACAAATCACCAGGCGTCATGAATGGAAAGGGGACATGAAACGGCTGCACCAATAATAGTAACAACTGTTTCGTTATTTCCCGAATCGGTGCGTTTCGGCGAAACAAACGGAAACATCCTCCGGCAGTTTTATCGCGCTGTGTACCCCGCGATCGCGCAATCGATTGATAAGAAACGACTAATTCCCGCTCTGTGGATCTTGGCACCGGGCTTGCTTTGATTACTCGACTTGGTCATTTGATCAAGTCAGTTGATTAGGTTAGCGCAGGCAACGGGTTGCCACCGTAAAGACCACCCCGTTGCTGATCAAGGCCCACGAGGATCCCTCCCATGAACACAGTGATTGAGCGCCCCCATAACAATTTTTCTATTGGCGTCGTAATCCGGCATCTGGTCGCGGCCGTCGCTGCCTCGGCGTTTTTCTGTACGGCACAGGCAGCAGATAAGGATCCAGCATTACTCGGCACCAAACTGACTCCGCTGGGAGGCGAGGCGGCGGCCAGTGCCGACGGGGTGATTCCCGCGTGGACAGCACCCGGTCCTCAAGGTGGCAGTTGGACCCATGGCCAAGTGCGCGGCAAGCAATGGACGTTCAAGGATGACAAGCCGCTGTTCAGCATCGACTCGGGCAACGTCGATAAATACGCCAGCAAGCTTTCACCGGGCCAGGTAGAAATGTTCAAGAAGATTCCCGGCTACCGGATGGACGTGTACCCGACACGACGCAGCTGTGGCGTGCCGGATTTCGTCGCGCAGAACACGAAGAAGAACGTCGGTTTCGCCAAGCTCGACGGCGACGGCCTGGCGTTGCAGGAAGCCTATGTTCCAGGCATTCCGTTTCCATTTCCAGCCTCGGGTGCCGAAGTGATGTGGAACATGAAAATGCGCTATCGCGGCGTTGGCTTCGATATGTCGAAAACCGTTTCCGGAATTTCGCCACGCAAGGGCAGTGAAGACTGGCTGCGCACCTCCACCGACTGGTTCATGTACACACCATGGGGCGTGAAGGGCAGCGCGCTGTTCTCGTCATTCGATCGCCTGGAAGTCGCCACCTACTTCAGCTACACCGACCCCGCCGCGCTTGCCGGACAAGCCGGGGTGGTCACCACCAAGGCCGGCGAGCAAGCCACCACGTTCTATTACTTCCCGGGCCAGCGCCGCGTGCGGCGCATGCCGGCGTATTCCTACGACGCACCGCAAATCGGCCTGGACAATCAATACACCATCGATGAATCCAACGTGTTCTTCGGCCCCATGGACCGCTTCGACTGGAAGCTGCTGGGCAAGCAGGAAATGCTTGTGCCCTACAACTCGTTCGGGGCCTACGACAACTCGGCGAAGATCGAGGAGGTGGCCAAGCGCGACTTCATCGCTCCCGAATCGCGTCGCTATGAGCTGCACCGCGTGTGGGTGGTCGAAGCGACCGTCCGCCAAGGCATGCGCCATCAGGCACCGAAGCGTCTGTTCTACATCGACGAAGACAGCTGGAACGCGCTGATGGCGGTGGACTACGACAAGCAGGGGCAAATCTGGAAGGTCCGCGAGGGTTACACAATCCCGGTGTACGAGACCGGCACCTGCGACATGGAAGCCCAGGCGCAATACAACCTGGTTGACGGTCGCTACCTGTACGACATGACCTCCATTGGCACCGGCAAGAACGACCATCGCTGGCTGACCGACGGGGCGAGCAATCCGCGCCTGAAACGCGACTTCTACACCTCCGACAACCTGCGCGCCAACAGCGAACGCTGATAGCGGCTTTCGGGAGCAGACATGAAAAAAATAATCAGTAGAACCTCAGGTCTTGTCATCGCGTGTGCAACCCCATTTGCCATGGCGTTCACCTTTGAAACCGAAAACATTCGCGGCTCTTTCGACTCCACCATCGCCGTGGGCATGGGACTGCGCACCGAATCGCGCGGCTGCAACCTTATCACTAGCGGCCCCGGCGGGCACAATCCACCCAGCGGCTGTCTGGCGCCCAGCGCAGGTGTTGGTGACCAGGGCGACTTGAACTACGACCGGGGCGACCTGTTCACCAACTACATAAAAGGCATCCATGAACTGGTGCTGAAGTTTCCCGAAGACTACACGTTCATGGCGCGCGGTAGCTGGATTCGGGACTTTGCCGCGACCGACACCAGCGGTGCGCTATCGGCTAACCGGCCTGAAGGTGTCGGTAGCGACGGCCTCACCAGTGGCGCCCGAGACGATCTGGAGTTCAAGGCGCGTCTGCTGGATCTGTGGGTGAGCAAGAGTTTCGATGTCGGTGACCAACGTGTTCGCGCTCGCCTGGGTAATCAGGTGATCAACTGGGGCGAGAGTCTGTTCGCTGCTGGCGGCATCAACAACACCAACGCTTACGATGTCATGGCATTGTCGCGTCCCGGTACCCAGCTCAAGGAAGCCTTGCTGCCGGCCCCGATGTTGAGCCTGGCGTCGGGGCTTGGTGCCGGGGTGAATATCGAGGCGTATTGGCAGTTCAATTGGAACAAAAGTGAATTGCCCCCGGTAGGGAGCTATTGGTCCACCACCCACGCGCTGGGTGAGGGCAGGGGTACCTACGGGTACGATGAAAAAGAGGCGCGCAACAGCGGCCAATGGGGCGTGTCACTGCGCTGGCAGCCTGACAACACCGATCTCAACCTGGGTCTGTACGTGATGCGTTATCACGACAAACTGCCGTCACTGAGCGTGCAGGTGGATCCGCAAACCTTCGCCGCGGCGCCGACCTGGGAATATCCGGAAGACCGCATGATGTACGGCATCAGCGCCAATATGCCGGTCGGCGACTGGGCACTGGGCACCGAGTTGTCCTATCGTCCCAAGGATGCGGTACCGCTCAACCCGGTCATCGACGCTTGCGCCGCCAACGGTGGCAAATGCTGGAAAGACGCAAAGAAACTGCAATGGCACCTGACCGGCATCTACAGCATGACGCCGTCCAACTCGCCGACCTTGCTCGAATTCACCGGTGCCAGCACCGGTACCTTGTTGAGCGAACTGGTGGTCGTGAAATACCCCGGTCTGCATAACGACTACGCCGGGGAACCCATCGCCGCCGGCCTTAATACCTGGCAACTGGACCCGGCCATCGCGCCGAGCGCCAAGGGTAACAAAACCTCCTCTGGCATCAGCCTCGATTTGAGCCTGACCTATGACAACACGCTCGTTCCTGGCTGGCAGGTCACGCCGGGAGTGTTCTACTCGCGCTCGATCAACGGACGCACCCCGAACCTGTCGGCCACCTTCACCGAAGACGCCAGCAGCATGAACCTCTACCTCAACTTCGTGCGCAATCCGGCGAGCTGGCAAATCTCGGCCAACTACGCAAAGTTCATGGGCGGCAAGACCCCTTACGATCAACTGCTGCGTGATCGCGATTACGTTGGCCTTGTGGTTTCCCGAACCCTGTGAGGCGCGCCGTGAACAGTTCCCTGAACCTTAAGCAAAGCACTTCGCGCGGCGTGTTACCGCGCATCGAACAATGGCTGTTCTCGCATCGCATGCTGACGTTGGCGAGCCTGGCGCTGTTCACCTTGGGCATGGCTTGGTTTGCCGTGCAGTTGCGCATGGAAGCCGGGTTTGAAAAGCAGTTGCCCATCGGCCATGAATACATCGAGACCTTTGAGACCTATCGCAATGACTTGCTCGGCGCGAATCGGTTGACGGTGGTGGTCAAGGCTCGCCAAGGGACGATCTGGAGCCAGGCAGGGCTCAACCGTCTGTATGACGTCACCCAGGCGCTGATCTTTCTGCCCAACGTGTCGCGCAGCAGCGTGCGTTCGTTGTGGACGCCCAACGCGTTCGTCAATGAAATCACCGAAGAGGGCTTTCGTGCCGACCCGCTGGTACCAGGGACGGTAACGCCGGAAAGTCTCGATGATACGAGCATAGCCATGATCGCCAACTCGACGGCGCAGGGTGGTTTTATCGGAACGCTGGTGGCTCGCGACCAAAGCAGCGCGATGATCACGGTCGACCTCAACGAGTTCGATACTAACGGCCAGCGCCTGGACTATGTGGCTTACAACCAGGTCCTGGAGCAGCAGATTCGCGGTCAGTTCGAGGACATGGATTTCGAGATCCAGATCATCGGCTTCGCCAAGCAGATCGGGGACATTGCCGTGGGCGCTTCGGCGGTTTTCGAGTTCTGTCTGCTGGCCTTGTTGCTGACAGCGGCTGCGGTGTTCTGGTACTGCCATTCGCTGCGTTTCACCTTGCTGGCGGTGGGTTGCTCGCTGGTTTCGCTGATCTGGCAGTTCGGCGCTTTGCGTCTGCTCGGCTATGGCCTCGATCCGTTGGCGGTGCTGGTACCGTTTCTGGTGTTTGCCATAGGGGTATCCCATGGCGTGCAGCAGATCAACTTCATCATTCGCGAGATCGCCTGCGGCAAGTCGGTGGAGGGCGCGGCGCGTGCCAGTTTCAGTGGGTTGCTGATTCCCGGCACACTGGCGTTGGTCACCGCATTCGTATCGTTCGTGACGTTGCTGTTGATCCCGATACCCATGGTGCGGGAACTGGCAATCACCGCTTCACTCGGGGTGGCGTTCAAGATCGTCACCAATCTGGTGATGCTGCCCGTGCTGGCCTCGATGCTCAGGGTGCATGACGGTTACGCCGCAGCCGAGGAAGTTTCTCGCCAGCGCCGTGTCCGTTGGTTACACGGTCTCGCCCGTTTGAGCGAATGGCACAACGTGCGCTGGGTGCTGGGTATGGCCGTGCTGATCTTTGTCACGGCGGCGTGGCAAAGCCATGATCGAGTCGTCGGTTCTTTACAGGCCGGAGCCCCGGAACTGCGCGAGGATGCGCGCTTCAATCGGGATGCGCTGTCGATCGCCAGCAATTACGACATTGGTCTGGACTGGCTCAGTGTGGTCTTCGAGGTCAAGGTCGATGGCGGTGCGAACGACTGCGAGAACGTCGCTCTCGGCCAATATCAGGACCGTTTTGTCTGGGCCATGCAAGGTGTGCCTGGTGTGGTCTCGGTGACCTCGTTTTCCAACAGCCTGCGCCAGTTCAACGAGGGCTATAACGAGGGCAACCCGAAAATGAACGCGGTGCCCATCGACCCGACCAACTACTCGTCGATGGCCGCCGAGGTGGCTCGCGTGCCCGGCATGATGCGGCCTGATTGCAGTATGACCGCGGTGCATTTGTTTCTCGCCGATCACAAGGCAACCACCATTCACCGGGTGATCACCGCGGCCAAGGCTTTCCGCAGCCAGTTCACTCAGCCCGGGGTGAGTGTACGTCTGGCGTCCGGTAACGCCGGCGTGATCGCGGCGATCAACGAAGAAGTGGAACGCAGCGAGTTGCCGATGATGCTTTACGTCTACGGCGCTATCGCGCTGCTGGTGTTTGTCGTCTACCGCGATTGGCGCGCAGTGCTGGTCTGCTGCCTGCCGCTGACTCTGGGGACCTTCATCGGCTACTGGTTCATGAAGGAGCTGCAGATCGGCCTGACCATCGCCACCTTACCGGTCATGGTGCTGGCGGTCGGCATCGGCGTGGATTACGCGTTCTACATCTATAACCGTTTGCAGCTGCATCAGGCGCTCGGGCAACCGATCACCAAAGCCGTGGAGCATGCATTGCTGGAGGTCGGCGTCGCCACGATTTTTACTGCGATCACCCTGGCGGCGGGCGTCGCCACCTGGGCGTTTTCCGATCTGAAGTTTCAGGCAGACATGGGCAAGCTGTTGGCCTTCATGTTTCTGGTCAACATGATCATGGCTATGACCGTTCTCCCAGCCTTCGCAGTATGGCTGGAGCGGACATTCCCGCGACGGCGCCCAGTGCGCCTGATCGGCTCACTGGTGCATTGAGGAGACAGCCATGCGAAACCTGATGCCTTTACTGGTTCTGATGTTGCCGGCGTTATTGCAGGCTTCGTCCTTGTCGGCTGTACCGGCTACACAAACGGCCAGCGCCAATGCCGCGACGCTGTTGAGCGTTGCCCGGGCCGGGGAGCGAACCGTTGCCGTCGGCGATCACGGCGTGGTGCTGTTGTCGGATGATCACGGTGGGCATTTCCGTCAAGCGACATCCGTGCCGTTGGCCACCCCTCTGACGGGGGTGTCCTTCGTCGATGCCCGTCAGGGTTGGGCCGTTGGTCACTGGGGGGCGATTCTGGCCACTACTGACGGCGGCGATACCTGGCAGGTGCAGCGCCTTTCCAGTGCAGAAGATCGGCCACTGTTTGCCGTGCACTTTTTCAATCCGCAGCAAGGGGTGGCGGTGGGGCTGTGGTCGCTGGTGCTGACCACCGATGACGGCGGCAAGCACTGGACCGAGCAGCGACTCGAAGCTCCGCCGGGTTCGAAGCGGGCCGACCTAAACCTAATGGGGCTGTTTGCCGATGGGGAAGGGTGCTTGTACGCCACCGCCGAACGCGGCCAGTTATTGCGCTCAGACGATCAGGGCAAGCACTGGCGCTATGTGGATACCGGTTACAGCGGCACGCTGTGGACGGGGGCGGTGCTGGGCGACGGCTCGCTGCTGGTGGGCGGGCAACGCGGCACGTTGCTGCACGGCTCCGCCGACGGCGCACGTTGGCAGCGCGTGTCGCTGCAAAGCAAGAGCTCGGTCACCGCCATCGATGTTTCCGGGCAAACAGTCATCGCCGTAGGTCTGGACGGTTTGATCGTGCGCAGCGACGACGGTGGCCAAAGTTTCCATGAACAACCCAGCGGCGACGGGGTTTCGCTCACGGCGACACTGCTGAACGGGGATGGCTCGCCGATCGTCTTTTCCCGTAGAGGCGTCGTTTCTCGGCACTGATACCGGCGGTATGTCGGGAGGCGGACGCCATGCTCGTTTCCCGACACGTCGGCGCGATTTTTTCTCAAACGAACTGCTGATTTCCGGCCGAATTTCCATGCCTGAATGAGTTTCTATAGGTGCAAAATAATAAACATAACGAATGTTGCGTTAATTAATTTTGCTTGTTAGAGTCGATGGCAAATAACAAGACGCAGCACGCTGCAAGCGCAGCGGCTGCCACTCTCGATGGAGGTACTTTGATGATCTCGCTCAAGTCGACACTCACCCTGCCAGCCGCTGGACTCACCGGTTTCGAAACCCCGCTGACGGAAGAGGAGGCTGCGATTCAGGCCTCCGTGCACCGCTTCGCCAAAGAAGTGTTGCGACCATTGGGTCGCGAGCTGGACCGCATGACCGCCGAAGAGGTGGTTGTCCCTGGCTCGCCTTACTACTCGCTGTTTGCCGAGTTCGCCAAGCTCGGCCTCGACCCGGCGCTGTTGGCACAGTTGCCGCCGGACATGGCGGTGCGAATCGAATCGCTGATCGGTGAAGAACTCGGCTGGGGCGACGCCGGGCTGGCGATCTCTTTGGGCTGCGCCGGTTTCCCTCTGCAAATGGCCGTTGCCGCCGGCAATGCCGAACTGGTCGAACTCTGCCAGGGCCGGATCGGCTGCTGGATGGCCACCCAACCCGACCGTGGCAGCGACAACCAGATCTTCGACATGGCGCGAGACTGGCCAGCGGGCAAGCTCGGCAATATCGGCAACCTGACCGCCAAAGTGGTTGGCGATGAAGTCATCCTCAACGGCCAGAGCTCGGCGTGGGTCTCCAACGGCGTCATTGCCCAAGTGGCACTGGGCTTGATCTGCGCCGATTACGGTGACGGTTTTTACGATGAGAACGGCCGGCCGCACGGGATTGCGCTGATTATTCCGCTTGATCTGAAGGGCGTGTCCAAAGGCAAGCCGCTGGACAAAATCGGGCAGCGATCCTTGCCTCAAGGCGAAATCTACTTCGACAGCGTACGAGTGCCTCGGCGCTTTGCTATCGCCGAGCGCGACAACTACTACGGCGCCGTCAGTTCTTCCTGGTCGTTCGCTGGCACCCACATGGGCCAGGTGTTTACCGGTGTCGCACGAGCCGCCTTCGAAATGGCCCTGCAGTACTGCCATGAGCGCCGCCAGGGCGGGCACCCATTGATCGACCACCAGATGACCCGTCTGCGCCTGGGTGACATGTTGCGTCGGGTCGAAACGGCCCGTGCGGTCGCCCGACGTTCGCTGAGCTTCGCGCGCCTGTCGCCGCAAACCCATCCGTACGCCACCGCCTCCGCCAAAGTCACGGTGACCGAAGAGGCGATGGCCGTTGTGCAGGAAGCTTTCCGCCTGTTCGGTGGCAATGGCACCACCCGTGAATACCCGATCGAAAAACTCTTGCGTGACACCCAGTCGTCATTGATCGAGGACGGCGAAAACCGGGTCCTGACCATGCGCCTGGGGCTGCTCGCCCAGCAGCTGTACGCCGAAGGCTGGGCTAACAACTGATTCTGAATGCACCCGACATCACTCATCCAACAATAACAAATGAGGTAAATCCCGATGGCCAAATATCCTGTCGTTGTCTATGGCGCCAGTGGTTACACCGGCATGCTGATCATGGACTGGTTGATCGACCAGCACATCCCGTTCACCGCCGTCGCTCGCAACGCCGCCCGTGCTCAGGAAATGATGGCACAACGCGTCGTCGGCCTGGAGTCGGCCACTTACGAAATCATTGAATGCGCCCACGAGGTCGACGCGCTGGTCTCGGTTTTCAAAGGTGCGCGCGTGGTGTGCAACACGGTCGGCCCGTTCATCAATTTTGGCCTGACTGCCGTAGAAGCGGCCTTGAAAGCTGGCTGCCATTATCTGGATCCAGCCGGAGAGCAGGCGCACATTCGAGCCTTGCGTGATCAGTTCGGCGAGCTGTATCGCCAGGCCGGGCTGCTGCTGTCGCCATCGCTGGCGTACATGTACACCTACGCCGAGATCGCCGCCGAATTGGCCCTGGAAACACCGGGCGTCGATTCGCTGGAAACCGCGACACTGACCCGCGGCCCACGCACCGGTGCCGCTGGGGTGACTGTCGGTTCAACGGCGACCATTTTCGAGGGCGTCCGTTACCCCGGCGCCTACCTGTGGGAGAAGGAACTGGTGCCTTATGCGCCGAACACAAGCTTCAACGTGGTTTGTCCTGATCTGCTGGAAGCTGTGTTCTGCCTGCCTTGGGGCGGCACTTCACTACCGGTATTTTACGAAGAGGATGGCCGGGTACGCAGTTGCATGTCCTGTGTCGGCTTCTACGACAACCCGGTGATGAAAATGGTCCACGGCCTGGGTGAGAAGTGGGAAGCCGAATACAAGCACCTGCCCAAAGAACAGCAGGACGCGGTGATCCAGAGCCTCGTGCAATCGACCACCCCGAGCATGCCACCGCGTGAACGCAGCACTCTGCAACGCACCGTTGACTTCGCAATCGGTCGTGGTCAACTGACGGCCGTGCGTGCCACCGTGCATGGCATCACGCCTTACATCGCCACCGGGGCCTTGCACGCCGCAGCCGTGGTCAAACTGTTGAATAACGACACCGCCAGAACCGGTTTCGCCTCGGCCTCGAAAGCCTTCGGTCATCGCTATCTGCTGGGCTTCCTCGAGCAGCGTGGCCTGGCCCGCGCAACCGTTACTCAACTGTGAAGTGAATAACATGGCGATTATTGATTTCTTCGACCGTGGCTGGCGGATCAATCCGCACGGCGCGGCGTACATCCAGGACGATCGGGTGTTCACCTTCACCGAAGTCCGCAACCTGTCTAGCCGGATCGCCAACGCGCTGTTAGCCGCCGACCTGCCCGGCGGCACCAAGGGCGCAGTCTGGTCGGCCAACGATGCGGTGGCCTGGACCTGCACCCTGGGGCTCTGGCGCGCCAACCTGTGCTGGATTCCCATCGGCGCACGCAACAGCGCCGAAGAGAACCGTCACGTGCTCGATGCCTTCGACTGCGAGGTGCTGTTTTTTCAACGAGAGTTCGCGCCGATCGTCGACGCGTTGCGTTCGAGCCTGCCGAAAATCCGGTTGTGGATCTGCATCGACGAGCACTTGCCCGGGGCGCCGTCGCTCAAGTCCTGGATCGCGGATCAGCCGGCCACGGCACCGAAGGTCGAGTATCAACTCGATGATGTCGTGGCGCTCTCGCCAACCGGCGGCACCACGGGGCTGCCGAAAGGGGTGATGAACACTCATCGCAGCATCCAAACGTTCTGCGCGCACTTTATGATCAATTTCCCATATGCCGATGAGCATCCGCCGGTCAACCTGGCGGCGGCGCCGATGACGCATACCGCCGGCACGCTGTCCCTGCCGTGCACCTCGCGCGGAGGCACCGTGGTGATCATTACTAAGCCGGATCCTGCACTGATGCTGGCAATGATTCCGAAATACAAGGTCACCGAGACCTTTCTACCGCCGACGGTTATCTATCGACTGCTGGATGTTCCGGATCTGGCGCAGAAGGTCGATTTCAGCTCGTTGAAGTATTTCCTGTACGGCGCGGCACCGATGTCGGTGGACAAGCTCAAGCAAGCCATCGAGACCTTTGGCCCGGTAATGGCCGGCGGTTACGGTCAGACGGAAGCGCCGGCCTCGATTTCCAACCTGCCGCCCGCCGAACATTTGCACGGTGGACGTCTTGCAACGGACGAGCGTTTGTCATCGGTAGGCCGTCCTAATCCGCTGGTTCGGGTGGAAATTCTCAGCGACGCCGGAGACATTCTCGGCCAGGGCCAAACCGGAGAAATCTGTGTGCGCGGCGATCTGGTGATGAAGGGCTACTACAAGGATCCGCAGAAAACCGCAGAAACCATCGTCGATGGCTGGCTGCACACCGGCGACATCGGCCATTTCGATGTGCACGGCTACCTGCACATTACCGACCGCAAGAAAGACATGATCATCTCCGGCGGATTTAACGTTTATCCCAGTGAAGTCGAGCAAGTGCTGTGGAGTCATCCGGCGGTGCAGGACTGCGCCGTCATCGGTGTGCCAGATGAGCAATGGGGCGAGGGCGTGAAGGCCGTGGTCGAGTTGAGCGCCGGGCATACCGTCACTGCTGAGGAGTTGATCGAGCTGTGCAAGACCCGGCTCGGTTCGGTCAAGTCGCCGAAAACCGTGGATTTCATTGATGCATTGCCACGCAGCCCGGTCGGCAAAGTACTGAAAAAAGATCTGCGTGCCCATTACTGGCAAAACGTTGAGCGGCGTATCTGAGGGAAATGATCTGATGGAACCTATTTACATCGCCGGCATTGCCATGACCGAGTTCGGTCGCCACTTGGACCGAAGCCTTCAGGATCTGGCGCTGGAGGCCTTGCAAGGCGCACTCGCCGATTCCGGTGCCCTGCGCGCCGATATCGGTGCGGTGTTCTACGCCGGGATCACCAACGGTCATCTGCAAGGGCAACTGTCGATTCCCGGGCAGGTGCTGTGCAGCAAGATCGGCCTCGAAGGGGTGCCGGTGTACAACGTCGAAAACGCCTGCGCCTCGGGCAGTACCGCGGTTCATCTGGCAGTGCAGAGCTTGCGCTCGGGGGCTACCGACGTAGCCCTGGCGTTGGGCGCGGAGAAAATGAACGTGCCGGACAAGGCGCGGGCGCTGGCCCTGTTCGAAACCGGCTGGGACGTTTCCACCGCCGAGGAAAACTACGCGACGCTGGTGAAAATGGGCGAGGGCATCGTGGTGCCGCCGGGCTCGGAATCCGATCGTCCATACAGCAAGTTCATGGCCATCTATGCCGCCATGTGTCGCTGGCACATGAAGACCTACGGCACCACTCAGCGACAGATTGCAGCGGTGTGCGCCAAGAATCATCAACACTCGGTGCACAACCCGTATTCGCAATTTCGCAAGACCTTCACCATTGAAGAAGTGCTCGCCGCGCCGCCGATCACTTATCCGATCACGCTGCCGATGTGTGCGCCGTTATCCGACGGCGCGGCCGCCGCGATTCTCTGTACCGAGGCGGGATTGAAACGCATTGGTGCCGACCCGAAACGTTGTGTGCGGATCGCCGCCAGCGTGATCCGCAGCTTCACCCTGCGTGGGCTCGACGAGCCGCACAAGCACGTCAGCCTGTTGGCAGCGCGTGAAGCCTACGAAATCGCCGGCCTTGGCCCGCAGGACATGCACGTGGCCGAAGTGCACGACGCCTCGGCCATGGGCGAAATCATCCAGGCGGAAAACCTCGGGCTTGCGCCGCTGGGGGAGGGTGGGGTGTGTGCCGAACGCGGCGATTTCACCCTGGGTGGTCGCCTGCCGATCAATCCCTCTGGCGGCCTGGAATCCAAGGGCCATCCGCTGGGTGCGACAGGGATCGGTCAGTTGTACGAGCTGACCACCCAGTTGCGCGGGGAGGCCGGTGCACGCCAGGTACCCGGTGCGCGGCATGCCATCCAGGAAAACGGTGGCGGTCTGCAAGGTGTAGAGGAAGCAGCCGTCGCTATTCACATCCTGAGTCGATAGGAGCACATCACATGTCCATGACCTACCAATCACGAGAGCTGGAAAGCCACTTCGCCGGCGGGCATTTCCGTCGGCTGGGTGGCTGGGTCGAAACTCCGGCTGATCTGCAACCCGAGCTTGAGGGCGATGTCAGCGCGGACGTCATCGTGATCGGTGGCGGTTTCGCCGGGCTGTCCACCGCCCTGGAACTGACGGCGTTGGGGGCCAAGGTTGTGGTGCTGGAGCAGGCGTTTGCCGGTTTCGGCGCCAGCGGGCGGAATGCCGGCTATCTGGGCGGCAGCGTCGGCATTGAGTTCGAGTTATTCTTGAAACGTGTTGGCAAGGAAAAAGCGCAAAAAATCGTCAAATTCTATGACGAAGCTGTCGCCTACGTCGAAGGTCGCTTACGCGAATTGGAGATCGACTGCGACTACAACGCATCGGGCATCATCAGGGCGGGCATCCATCCGTCGCAGGAGAAAAGGCTGCGCAAAAGCATGGCCGTGGGCCACGAATTGGGTTCGCAAACCGAGTTTCTGGATCAGGCACAAATGCGCGCGCGGGGCATTCCACCGGCCTTTCTGTTTGGCTGCCTGCAACGCCACGGCGGTACGCTGGACCCTGGCAAATATGTGATGGGCCTGCGCCGCGCTGCACTTCAGGCGGGAGTGAGGCTGTATGAAAACACCAAGCTTGAGTCGTACTCCGACGGGTCGACGATCACCTGCCGGACGCCACGCGGGCAGGCGAGCGCGCCGATAGTGGTGCTGGCCACCAATGCCTATACGCCGCAACTCGGTCTTCTGCGCGACAAAGTCGTTCCATTTCGAGTGTCGGCGGTCGAAACCGAGCCATTGACACCACAGCAGTTGGCATCGCTGGGCTGGGCAGGGCGGGAAGGGTTAACCACGCCGCACCTGGTGATGGAAAGCCATCGCCTGACCGCACGCAATACGCTGCTGATGACCACTAAACGGCTGGGTTATGCCTACGGCTCGAAAACCCCGAACATTCCCGATGAGGTGACCTACCGCGCGTTGCAAGACAACCTTGGCGTGCGTTTCCCGACGTTACGCGGTGTCGGCATTCAAGCGTGCTGGAGTGGTTACGTCAGCATGGCCTACGACGCGTTGCCGGTGGTGGGCGAAACCGGGTCGCACCACAACATTCTCTATACCGCGGGTTGCTCCGGACACGGCGTCGCATCGCAGTCGCTGATCGGTCACCTGCTGGCGGAAAGAATCGGCGGTATCGAGCATCCGCTGCTCGCCGCGTTGCGGCATAAAACCCCGAAAACCCTGCCCGAACCGCTGCAGTGGTGCGCCGTGAATGTGGCGCTGGGAGGGGCACATCTGCTGGACGAATACACCAACCGCAAAGTTGCGCGCCCTCATGCCTGACGGCTGAGGCTTATAGAACCAACACGCTGAGTTTGCATGATGACGCTGACCTTGAAGTCCTGGGGCCGGTAGGCGTTCGCCTGCAGAAAGACAAACGAATGTTTGCGTTTTCGTCACCCCTTTTTTACTGCCGCACCCACGCTCGGCCACGGGCGTTCAATTCAACAATAACGTGATGTGAGGCAACGAACATGAGCACTGACGCCCCTCCTGATTTGAAGCGCAGGCAACTACTTAAACTGGCCGGTGCCACTGCCGCCGTGGGATCGATCGGTTTGAACATTGGCCTGGCCACTGCCGCCGATGCGCTGCTCAAAGACAACCCGGACGATGTGTTTGATGTGGTGATCATCGGTGCCGGCCTGGCTGGTTTGACCGCCGCTCGTGATCTGCATCTGGCGGGTTGCGAGTCGCTGCTGGTGCTTGAAGCGCGTGATCGTGTCGGTGGCCGCACGCTAAATCATGACTTGGGTTCCGGCTATATCTCCGAGGCCGGAGGCCAGTGGATCGGCCCCGGACAAACCGCCGTAGCGGACCTGGCCCGTGAGCTTGAGGTCGGCACCTTTCCCAGTTTCTATGAGGGGGAAACCGTGATCCTCGGTGGCGATGGACGTGTCGCCGTCGATTTGAAAGGCACCTTCGGTACCGACGAAAGCGTCTCGGCAAAACTCAGCGAGCTGTCGCGTGATGTGCCGTGCGGCGCGCCATGGAAATCCCCCCGACTGGCCGAACTGGACAAGCTCTCGGCAGGCGACTGGCTGGCTCAGCAAAACATCAAACCGGAAGACCGCGCAGGGTGGAATGCCAGCTTTCTCCTGACCTGCGGCGTCACACCAGCGAAGATGGGCTTTCTGCATTTTCTGTCGATGATCAATTCGGCCGGCAGCGAATACATGCGGCTCGACTCGATCAAGGACAGCGCGCAAGGGACGCGGGTCGTCGGCGGTTCACAGGTTCTCAGCAGCAAAATGGCGCAATTGCTGGGTGACAAGGTTCGCTTGTCGTGCCCGGTGCGCAAAATTGCTGACTGGAACGGCGACATCGTCAGACTGCAAACGGATCAGGGCGAGATCCGCGCCCGGCGCGTGATCATGGCGATTCATCCAGCACTGTGCCAACGCCTGCAGTACGATCCACCGCTGCCCGAAACCCGCGCCGCCCTGCAGCGAGCCTGGCCGGCGCACTCGCCGGCACGCAAGACCACAATGGTCTACCCGCGGCCTTTCTGGCGCGACAAAGGCTTGAACGGCCATATCATTCAGGTCGGTGGGCCGGTCATCTGGGCATACGACAACTCGCCGCCAAACGGCGAAATCGGTGTGATCAATGCGTTCATTTTGAATGCCGCAGCCCCCACCGACCTAGAGGCCGCGAAGCGTATGCAGACCGAAATCTATGCACGTGCCCTGGGGGACGCAGCGCTCGAGCCGGTTTCCTATCACGATCATGACTGGGCGCATGCCGACCCGTGGACCATTACGTGCGTGTCGCCGATTCCCCCCGGTTTCTGGTCGACACATGGCGAGGCACTGCGTCCGCCCTGCGGCAATCTGTTCTGGTCGGGCACCGAAACCGCTGACATCTGGGCAGGTTACATGGACGGTGCCGTGCGCGCCGGACGCCACAGCGCCTTACAGGTGCTCAACGCATTACGTAGGGTGTAGGAGGCGGCAATGAAAAAAATCATAGCGCTTGGCGTCATCGTGGTCATTGCGGTGCTGTTGGCGATTTTTGGCCGCGATCTGCTCGATCTGTATCGGCTGCAGAGTTACATCACCACCTCCACTGAGGCCTACCAGGCCGAACGTGGAAACTGGCCCCATCTGACCGATGCCTGCACCGGTTGCCATGGCAGCCACGGTAACTCGATGAACTCGAGGTATCCGAGCCTGGCCGGGCAACCCGCCGCGTATCTGTCTGCCCAGTTGCGCAATTTTGCGAGCGGACAACGGCTTGCGCCCAACATGGGGCCGTTGGCGATGACCCTCAGCCCGGATCATATTGATCTACTGGCGAATTTTTATGCCCGGCAATCGGTCGTTGCCCATGCGGCTGTCAGTCCTGACGAGGGGCTGAGGGATCAGGGCAAACAACTGGTGCAAACCCGAGGCTGCACCGCCTGCCATGGTGCCCAACTGATGGGCCAAGACGCCTTCCCACGCCTGGCTGCACAAGGGCAGGACTACCTTTTGGCCCAGCTCAACGCTTTTGCCAGCGGCGAGCGCATTGAGCCCAGTGGTGCCATGCAAGCCATGGCCGCAGCGCTGTCAGCGCAGGAGCGCCAAGCGATTGCGGCTTATCTGGCCGCACTCGTTCCTCAACCCCGCTAATCCATCAAATTATCTGTCAGCTGTACCGAGGCTATCGTTATGGAACCGAGAAATATTGTGCTGTGCCTTGCCTGTTTCTTGCTGCTTGCCAATGGGCTGACCTTCGGCATCAGGTTTCTGAAGAAAAGAAACCTGCTACTGGCTCTGGAGTGGTTTGTGGTTGCCTTTTCCGCAACAAACTTCCTGGTTTTTTTCCTGACGGGATCGGAGTATGCCTACCTGATTTCATACTTTTGCGACGCGTTCTCCAGAGCCTTTGGGATTCCGCTGATTACCGCGCTCGGGCTGATGGCGGTGACGCATGCCTACAAGCCGTCTGTGGGCAAGGAACTCATGATGTTTGCCGGCGCTCTGCTGGGCACACTCGCGTTGATCTCGGCCAAGGTTCTGGTCCCGCTCCTACCGTATTTCTACGTGCTGATGTGGGTGATATTTTCGGTCTACCTGGTGTATTTCGCAGTACGCCTGGCAACCGTTGGAGAGTCACTGCACGCGATCGGAGTGATGTTTGGCATGCTCGCCTCACTGACCATTGCGTGCATCTACGACTTCTACAAGATCCCCGGCGACGATAGCAATGTACTGCTGAACTTCTACGTGCTTGCACTGACGACCTGGGCTTATCTGCTGGTGCACCTGCATTACGCGTATTGCGCGCTGGAGCGCGCGAAGGGCGCAATGGCAGCTCTGCAAACGCGCTGAGGGGTAGTTGAAGTGTTCGAAGCCGCCGTTCTGGCGGCTTTTTTGCGTGATGCAGAGGAGGACGGGGGGCATCCTTGCCCGTGCAGGATCAAGGGTTCAGCTTGGCCAGATAATGCGCCACGGCCTTGATGTCTTCATCGGACAGGGTGCCCGCCATGGCATTCATGGCCTGCGTCGGATCGGTGCGTTGGCCACACTTGAAAGCGCTCAATTGATCGCTCAGATAAAGCTGCCCTTGTCCGGCGATACGCGGAGCCAGGGGGCCGCCAGAGAGTTTTTCGCCGTGGCAGGCTGCACACCCGTTGGCGGCGACCACACGCTGACCGCGCTGGTCCAGCGCATCATCCTTCGTCGGGACTTCAGTCACACCAGGTTTCTGTTCGGAAAAATAGGCGGCCAGACGTTTGATCTGCTCGTCCGTCAGATTGGCCGCCAGTGGCTCCATCTGTGCGCTGTGGCGACGTCCTTCGGCAAACGCGTGCAACTGGTTTTCGATGTACGCTGCGGTCTGCCCTGCAAGCGCTGCGTATTGAGCGTCGCGCGGTTGACCGTTAGCGCCATGGCAAAGCGCGCAGGTGTCCTGTAACTGTGGCCACGCACCGCCATTGGCCTGGTATGCAGCGTCGTGCTGATCCACGGCCTGCATGAAACGATAGCCCGCCCACAGTTCCGGTCCATACATCGCAATTGATCCGGCCAACGCTGCGCTCACGACGATGGCTCCAACCATCATAATCCGCTTCATCAGGCGTTCCTCCGAGGTTGAAGTAACGCCTGGAGCGCTTCCATTGCCGCGCGATGTCCGGCGCGGACTGCACCGTCCATTGCCCCGGCCCAGATCTGCGCAGTCTCGGTACCCGACCAGATCATGCGGCCGACCGCCGGCGTCAGATACTCGCCCCATTGCGTCCAGAAACCGGGAGGCATGGGGGAAATACAACTCAAACTCCACGGGTCGATCTTGCCCCAGTCCAGATCATGAAACTGAATCGGGTGCAGGGCTTGTTCGCCCATGGCGCTGGCGTAGATCGCCGACAAGGTGTCCTGCGCGGTTTTGGGGTCATGGGGTAATTGGCCAGTTCTGACGAAGCCGCTGAGCACACCCAGGCTGGCGTCCTCCGGCGAATTGTCAAAGGCCCAGATCAGCGGACCTTCCACTTGCACGATCTGGCCGTTGAGGCCTTGGTCGCGCCAGAACGGGCGCTCATAGACGTGCACGGTCTTGCGCATCGGTGCATGGGCCGGCCAATGCCGATGCAGCTCGGCACGCCCGGAGGGCAGGGGTGGATCGAAGACGATCTGATTGCACAGCGCCGGGCTCAGCGCGGCAATCACCTGCCGCGTGCGCATGATGCCCTGATCGGTATGCAACTCGACGACATCACGATCCCAACCGACAATCTTGCGCACTGGGCACGCCAATCGGACTTTTTCTCCGAGAGCTTGCGCCATCTTCAAGCTGAGGATTTGCGAGCCGCCTACCAAACGTGATTCCTGTGCACCCCCTTGGACACCTTCGAGCTTTTCGAGACGGCAGTCAGAGGAGTTGATCATCGCCAGGTAATGCAGGAGCCCCATGCCGGCCGGCGTGGTACCGAAGGTGAGGCTCACGGACATGTTGAAGCCGATCTTGTCGACATTGCTGATGCCTTGCCCGGCCAGCCATTGGCCAATCGAGAGTTTGTCCAGCTCACCCGCATCCTTGGCTTTCCACGGCGCTTTGCTGGGGACGCCTTCGGCGAGTTTGTTCAGTTTTGCGACGATGTCAGTATTGGAGTTCGGACCATCGCTGACGTCCTCTTGGACTGTTACCTCGTCTATCAGATAGACCGCCTTGCCCTTGTAGTACGTAGGGAAGGTTGCGACATCAAGCTGTCTGGCCAGATCGGCGATTGACGTTTGACCGGGGCCGATCCATTGCCCACCGGCCTCGCAGATTACGCCATTGCCTAGGTCATGGTTAAGGGTGCGACCACCGACGCGATCGCGGGCTTCAAGCACGACAAACGACTCGCAGCCAGCGGCCTGGAGGTCTCTGGCAGACGTAAGCCCGGACAGGCCTGCGCCAATGATCACCACATCCAGTATCGAGGTGTCTAAAGGTTGGGTTTGCGCCATCGCACGCCCGGTGACACCGAGCCCTCCGGCGAGGGCCGAGCCTCCAACCGCTTGCAATAACAATCGTCGCTGTCGTGATTGCGTCGACAGTTCATCGAGATCCGCATCCATCGTCACCTCCGTCTTTTAGTTATAATCACAGATGTTATGCAAATATATGACGGAACAGGAATTCAGCAAAGTGAAATCGGCGCAATGGCGATTAACCGAGGGGGTGAGAGATAGGCGGGCGCCATCAAGCAGGATTCGCTGCGCAAATGAAGCGAATCTTCTGGATGCCTGAGGGCAGGGTAGGGTTTAGCGAGCGGGGCTGATCAGCGTGATGACCGCATCCATCAAGGCCTTGCTGCGTTTGGCTTCAAATCGCTCTGGCTCGATTGGCAACATCATCATCCAGCCGTCACTCAGCGCGCTGAGCTGATCGGCGAGCAGATCGGCAGCAATGTCCTTGCGAATGATGCCCTGGGTTTGTCCTTTGCCCAGAATGCTTGCGAGATCCTCGCGAAAGCGCGAGTAACGTTTCTGGATTACGTCGGCAAACACCGGTTCGTGCCGGGCGTGTGCAAGCATCTGAAACAGGGCCAGCCAACGCGCCGAGTCGTTGGCTTGAGTCAGGTTCAACCACTGCTCGATCATTGCCCTGATATCGACTTTTTCCTGATCGGCATCCAGCAAGTGATCGAACTCGTCAAACAGACTCTGCGCCGCCGCCGTGATCATTTCTTCTTTATTGGCAAAGTAATAGGTCACGGCGCCCGTGGTGCAGCCGGCATGGCTGGCAACTTTGCGCAGAGACGTCCCGGCATAACCCTCCTGCGCAATGACTTCGATGGCTGCAGTCAACAGTTCACCGCGTTTTTCCAGACGATTACCTACCGGGCGGCCGCGACGTGGGGCGGGCGCTGAATCACTGTCTTTGGAGTGCTGACTATCCGTGGAAGGCGCTTGAGCATCATGCATGAGAGAAAGTGATTCCGTTGGTTGAAGGCGTTGAGCCGGCAGCGGCTGCGAACGCCATTTTGGCTTGGCACGTCGCGATCATGCAATCGTTCAGACTCGACCGCTGCCAATCACCGCGACGGCCCGAACCTCCACGCGCAAGCCCGGCATTGCCAGTTGTGAAATGCCGACAGCGGTCCAGGCTGGATAACGTTCAGGGAAGTATTCGTCCTTTACCTGTCCAAAGGCGTGCACTTCGCCCTGCAGATCGGTATGAAACGTCATCAACTCGACGACATCAGCCAGGCTTGCGCCGGCAGCTTCGAGGATGGTCCGCAAAGACTGAAACGCCAGATGGGATTGCGCCTGGATGCCTTCGGCGGGAACCATGGCCTCGTCGATACCGACCTGGCCGGACACCCAGATCATGTTGCCGACGCGTGTTGCCTGGGAAAAGTGGAAGTTGTCGTAGATTGCCTGGGTGTGACCAGGGTTGAAGGACTGACGCTGCAGGACTTGAGTGTTCATGGCAATGCTCCTTTTATATTAATTGGCGGAACGTTGGGTGGCGGAAGCCGTCTCCCGCTTTCAGGGTCGACAGCTCTTCAGTAAACAGCACGCCTTGCTGCGGGTAACCGCTCGCGCTGTTTTCTGGTAAAGGATGGAAGGTGGCGTCGTCGCCAAAGAAACGGAAAACGAAGGTGTGACGATCCGGGAAAGCTTCATCCACTGGAGCGCCACCATGCAGTGAACCCGGATGCAGCAAGACGATATCGCCAGGCTCGGTAGCCCACGAAATGATGTCGAATGATTCGGGATCGTTTTGGCGCAGCGCCTCGATATCCGGCAGGCGTGGTAATGCGTCGCCGCCATGCAGCGGTTGAGTCGGATCGTTAGGATCGCGAAACGTAGTGCCGTCGTAGCGTGGTCCTTTGTGCGAACCTCGAACGATTTCCAAAGCGTTTTTCTTCGGCACTGATTCAAAACTGATCCAGGCATTGGCCCAGTGGCTTCCGGCCCATGGTAGATAAGACGTGTCCTGATGCCAAAGCGTGCGAGATCCGCGCCCACCTGCTTTGAGAAACACCTCTTCGGCGAAGTACCACACGTTTTCCGAGCCCCAGAGCTGCGCAAACAGCTGGCCAAAGGGCAGGGAGGTTACGAGTTCTTCAAGACGGGCTTTGGCGACGGGGTTGGCATTGTCAACATGGGACTGTTGCTCAGTCCCGTCGAACATTCGGGTTGCATGAGGGCCGTGATTCTCGACTGCCCAGTCATAGGCTGCCCGGCACTCAGCCAATTGATCTTTGTTCAGAAAACCTTTGATCAGGACGGCCCCGTCTTCCAGGAACGCCTTTCGCACAGAGAGTTGCATGAGAGCTTTCTCCTCGAAAATGCCACGTGGCAATTTCGATGCTAGCAGCCCTCAAAATTAAACACAACGACAGTTATGTTAATTATGAAGAGCCATTACGATGACAGAATCCTGAAGATCTGTGCATACCAGCAACGGCGCCGTCACGATCAAAGATGAGGGTTTCAGCTGCGCAGTCCTCACTCGGTGCCAAGCATCACCTTGTCTGAGCGCACAGCCCTTATCCAGGTATCGGCTTTTTGCGTAGCTATAGAAAGCCTGGATCGCTCGTAGATGCGCCGCCGCAGTATTGAAAACGCGGCGCCTGAATTTGAGTTGGACGTACATGAGCGGACAAGCATGGGCAACGGCGCGCGTCACCAGCTTGCCCGAGCAGCGGTAGTCGTTGACCTGAAGAGGACTCGTCATGAGCACTATGGACATGGCTCATTGGGAGAGTAGGCGTAATAACGAATTCGTCGAATCAGTGACTTACGTCGCTTATGAACATATCCGACATAATACATTATTTAACATAATATACATTATGCGTACCTTCCTATGGAGGCTTGGGGGCCGGTGGTGGTCAGATTTGAAACCAGACCCGCTACATTGGAGCTGGAAATTCATCGTCACTAGGTCGATGCCGAAAATCTAGTGTCGTCCTTCGATTGGCGGCGATCATGAACAGCTATACAACAGGGAATGAAAGCCGGCGCAATTCTGAAATGACGAAATCTCCAAAGGAACCATGCTGCCAATCCTTGATATTGATCAGATATTTGGCACCTTTGAAATCCTTGAGATTATCGGTGATCAAAGGGAAATCGAGTGACCATTCACCGTAGTCAACATCAGTTTCATTTTTGAGAAGACCACTGTTGGTTGTCTTGACTCCAGATAATCCGCCGATTTTCTTGTGTAGGGTCGGGTCATCGCGGAAAGCCTGACCTTCCAGACTTCCCAAATACCCACCTCCTGTGACCGTTCCGTCTGCTTCCAAGGTGCCGAAACCGGCAGTACCTAACGGCGCATCCTCACCAACAGATCCAAAACCAAATCGATTAGCAGGCCGAGCCCCGAGACGGCCGAGTTGATCTCGAGCATAGATACCGATGAGCCTGACCAACTCGTCTGAATGGTCGAGCGGTGGAATTTCAATAAAACCGCGAGCGCTGACGGTAAACCTGTATTCATCGCCTTGTTCAACCAAAAGATCGACTTGCTTTGCGTAAAGAAAATTCCAAGTGCAATTATCGAGAAACACGAGTGGCTTAGACATGACCCTACTTCCTAGTAATGGGAAACGCGATTGTAGGCTAAATATGCCAATGCAGATGGCCACTAGATTGCTATAACTGCAAGTTATAACTAAACTAAATGACTATTTAGTTTAGTTATATTTGAGTATCCTCCATCAAAGCCTAAACCGATCCACCGACTGCGAAAGCTTCCCCGCCAAACTCGACAATTCATCCGTCGTCGACGCCGTCTCGCCAATCACTCGACTGTTACTTTCCGACATTCCCGCAATCCTCTCCACCTGATGAGCAATCTCATTACTGGCCAGGCTCTGCTCACTAATAGTGCGGGAAATATCGTTGACCAATTCAGTGGTGCTCAGCGTGGCCTGGAGGATCTCGCGAATGGCACGTTCCACTTCGGCAGTCACCGCCATGCCCTTGTCCACTTGGGCAACGCCCTCCTCCATGCTGATCACCGCTTCACGGGTGTTTTGCTGGATACTCCCGACCATGCTGGCGATTTCTTGGGTGGAGGCGCTGGTGCGTCCGGCCAGGCTGCGCACTTCGTCGGCCACGACTGCAAAGCCGCGCCCTTGTTCACCGGCGCGGGCGGCTTCGATGGCGGCGTTCAGGGCCAGCAGGTTGGTCTGGTCGGCAATCCCCTTGATCACCTGGATAATGCTGTAGATCGCCTCGGACTCCTTGTCCAGCGTGCGGATCACTTGGGCTGACTGTTGGGCAGAACGGGCGATGCCATCCATGTCGCTGACCACCTGGTGGATAACCCGGCCGCCGTCCTTGGCCAGGGTTTCAGCCTGACTGGCCATGTCCAGGGCACGTTGGGCGTGACGGGTGATTTCTTCGATACTGGCGGTCATTTCGCTCGCGGCGGCGGCCATGGTGCTGGCGGCGACGCTTTGTTGCTGGCTGCTGCCTGCCACTTCATGGCAACCCTGGCTGAGGCGCTCGCTCATGCCATTGACGCCATGGGCATTGCTGCGAACCACTTCGATCATGCCGCGCAAATCCCGCTGCATCGTCGCCAGGCTGCGAATCAGTGCACTGGCTTCGTCCTGGTTCTTGGGTTCGGCAATCGGCTCGCTCAGGTTGCCATGGGCAATGCTCTGGGCAATACGGCTGGCGGTGCGCAGCGGCCCCATGATGCTCAGGGTCACCCAACGTCCTTGTGCCAGCAGCAACAGCAGGCTCGCCCCCAATACAATAATCAAGGTCCGGTTAGCGTTACTGATGGTTTGCCGGGTACCGGTGCTGGTGAGTTGGGTATTGTTTTCGATCAGTTCGCTCAACGCCGCCATTTGTTCTTCCAACTGGCTGAACGCGGCATTGAAGGTCTGCAGTTCCCCTCGTGCGGCCTCGGGATTGTCCAGGGCCAGCGCGACGATGCGCTCGCCGGCACTGATGTAGGTGTCCAGGCTGGGTTTGATTTTTTCCAGGCTGGCCTTGATCGAGGCGTCCAACGGCAGCTTGAGATTGTCCGCCAGCACCTCGCGAAAATGCTCGGCATGCTCCTTGATCGAGCTGTTGACCTCAGCCGGCGTACTGGTGCTTTTGCCCAGCCCGACCAACATCGCCGACAGTACATCCGCACGCAGGGCGTCGTGCATCATGTCGGCTTCCATGTGGTTGCGCAGTACCGTCATGCTGACGTCGTTGTCCTGTACCGCATCGGCCATCCGCGTATTGCCCAGGTAGCCAGCCAGGCTCATGATCAAAGCCGTGAGCAACCCGGTCGCAATCAACAGCACCAAGCGTAATTTGATCGTCATAGTGGTACCCCGTGCCAGGAACGCCGGTTGGGAACCCAACCGTTTCAATGTCGCTGCTAGCTGTATCGGCAGCTGTTGCTTGTTAGTGAAGCCTAAGTTTGCGGATCTGCGCGGTTCCCTTAAGCTGACCGTCCGTTGCTCTACCTGGATCTGCCAAATGCCTCAACGTATCGCCCGTCTCGCCCTGTTGCTGGGCTTGATCACCGCCGTCGGCCCGTTTGCAATCGACATCTACCTGCCGGCGCTGCCCACCCTGGGCGCCAGCCTCCAGGCCTCGCCGGCGGCCGTGCAGATGAGTTTGACGGTGTTCTTTATGATTATCGGCGTGTGCCAGTTGTTCTACGGCCCCCTCAGCGATGTGTTCGGGCGTAAACCGCCGATTTATGCGGGCCTGGTGATCTTTGCCATTGGCAGTGTCGGCTGCGCGCTGGCACCGACCATCGAAGTGCTGATTGGCTTTCGTGCGGTGCAGGCGTTCGGTGCCTGTGCGGGGATGGTGATTCCACGGGCGATTGTCCGTGACCTGTACACCGGCCATGAAGCGGCGCGTCTGATGGCTTTGTTGATGCTGGTGATGAGTGTTTCGCCGATCCTCGCGCCACTGGCCGGTAGCGTGGTGATTTCGATCTGGAGCTGGCGCGAAGTGTTTGCCGTGTTGGCGGTGGTGGCCGTTCTGTGTCTGGTGATGACCGCAGTACAACTGCCAGAAACCCACCCGGCCGAGCGCCGCCTGGGCAAGACACTGGGCCAGGCGTTCGGCAGTTATGGCGCCCTCCTCCGCGACCCGGTCTTTACGGGCTTGTCGGTGGTGTGCGGGTTTGGTCTGGCCACCTTCTTCGTGTTCATCGGCAGCGCGCCCTTCGTGTACATCGAGTTTTTTGGCCTGACACCGACCCAGTTCAGCCTGTGCTTTGCGCTCAACGCGGCCTCGTTTTTCGCCATGAGCCAATTGACCGCCCGCCTCAGCGCCCGCTTTGGCCTGGCGCCGTTGATTCGCTGGTCGGTGGTGGGCGTGGCGGCGGTCATGAGCTTGCTGGCGGGCACCACACTGTGGGGTGACAGCCTGGGCTTGATGATGGGGCTGTTGTTTATCGGTTTCGGCTTTCTTGGCCTGCTATTGCCGGCGGCCGGGGTACTGTCGCTGGAGGATCATGGTGCGGTGGCAGGTTCTGCGTCTGCACTGCTGGGTGCGATCCAGATGGTCACAGCGGCTGTGGCGATGACCTTGGTGGGTATCTTTGCCGACCATACACCGGCGCCGATGTTGATCGGTATTGCGCTGTGTGCGCTTGCCGCGATGCTGACCACCTTGTGGACGTTGCGGCGCTTACCGGCTCACTTGACCTCAAGCGTCCCGCCTTCCTCTTGAGCACAGGAGCAGGCAGATTCAACATTCTGGTTGCCTGTGAGGCCCTCTTCGCAGGCAACCCAGCTCCCACATTTGAATCGTGGCGTATCCACAAGCCTACAAATCAAATCGGTCCACCGCCCGCCGGCGCTCATTGTCGTCACGCACGTCATAGCTGGCAGTGGTCTGGATGTTGGTGTGATGCGCCAGTTTCTGCGCAATCGACAAATCATGCTCCTCGATCACCCGGGTGATAAACGAACGACGGAAATCATGGGGCATGATCTTGACCCCCACTTGATCGCCGCGCTGGCGCGCGATGTAGTAAATCGCATGCTTGGTGATCCGCTCTCGGGTGATATGGCTGCCTCGCCGGATGCGGTTGAACAGGAAGCTGTCGTCCTGCTCGCCTTCCTTGAGGTGCTCGCGACGAAACGCCAGCCAGGCTTGCAGCTTGGCAAACGCCCAGTCCGGCGCGTACTTGACCAACTCTTTGTTGCCCTTGCCGATCACGCGCAAGCTGCGCTCGTCAAAGTTGACCTGTGCCAAGTCCAGGTTCACCGACTCCGACTTGCGCATGCCCGAGCCATATAACAGGCCGATCACCGCTGCATCCCGCAGGCCCTGGGGCCGAGGGTCGGCGGCGCAGACGTCGAGCATCTCGCGGATCAAGGTGCGGCGCAGATTGCGGCCCTGGCTCAGGCGCGTGCCAGGTGTGGCCTTGACCGAGCGCATCTTCAACAGGTGGTCCTGGCTGATCAAGCTCATGCGCCACGCTTCATTCATGACCCCGCGCACCGCATTCACATACAGCGACGAAGTGTTCGGCGCTAAGCCGTCCTCGCGCAAGGCAGCCACCAGTGCGATGACGTGTTCAGGCTGCAGCAGGTGCCAGTCAATCTCTTCGAGGTTGAGGTCTTCGAAACCCAAGCGGTCGGCGGCATCCTGCAGCACGTAGCGCATGGTCAGTTGGCTGGAAGGCGCCAGGCGGGTGAGATATAGGGTCAGTGGGTTGCAAATGGACTCGGTCAAGGTAGATCAGCCTTTGGATTAAATACACCGACCAACTATTTGATTAGTCGATGTATTTAGTGGATTGGCGAAGGCCGAGTCTAACTCAGGACCGGCCCTGGCACAAAATCACGGGGCCGATTCGTCGTCTTCGCTGGCTGCCTGGGGTTGGGCCTGGGATTGGCTCCAGTCAGCGTCCTGTTGCTGCATCAGCGCGAACCAATGCTGGCGCATAAAGGCGAGGTAATTGTCCGGCGCCTTGGCAAAGTCCTTCTCGTCACCATAGCAACCTGGCAGTGGGAGTTCGGTGCCCTGCTCCTTGTATTGGCTGACCAGCGCTTGCTGCGCCGCGACGCTGCAGTCGGTGGGCAGGGGCATGCCGCGCAAGGCACCAGCGTCCTCGTCCCACCAGCTGGCGCCCACGCGGTCAAGGCCACGCAGACGATACTTCTCGGACTTGCCGGCATGCATGATCAGCTTGAATTCGTTGGGGCTGACATCACTGGTGCAGGCCCGCGAATAACCGACCGTGGCCTGGGTATTGCCGTCGCCCAGCAGGTCGGTGACCTTGGTGGCAGCCCGGTCAAAGCGCAGCCCGGCGTCGAATTCGCAGTGCTGCACATCGTCGTACAGCATCCACACGCGCTTGGGGCGCTCGCCACCCAGCACGTATTGCGCCGCGTAGACAAAGGCCG
Organism: Pseudomonas sp. NBRC 111138; assembly: GCF_001320835.1. Taxonomy (NCBI): domain Bacteria; kingdom Pseudomonadati; phylum Pseudomonadota; class Gammaproteobacteria; order Pseudomonadales; family Pseudomonadaceae; genus Pseudomonas; species Pseudomonas sp. NBRC 111138. The sequence goes on from NZ_BCBO01000063.1 coordinate 81,474, forward strand.
ATTGGGTACCATCGTCATCGCGCTCACCGACTTGCTCGGCGAGTACCAGCAGGTTTTTGCCTTGGCGGTCATCCCAGGTATAAGCCGCGACCTGCTTGCCGCGCACTTCCACCCCGTCCGGCACCTGGTCCAGTGGGGTCAGCGCGACGCCTTGATCGGCCCGCACGCTGGTGACACAGGCCACCGTCATCAACAATCCCATCAGCGCTGGCCGCAACTGGCCGCGTAAAAGCTGCACGCTATTCATCCGAGTACCCTGGCAAGAGAGGGCTTACTTTACCGGCACTTGAGCGCTAATGCAGAGAAGATTGTTGAAGGGCGAGCATTGGGCTGATCGCCTCGCTCAGATTGAACCAAGCGTCTTGTACGAAGCTCCGATGTCGCCCTGTGAGACCTACATGTAACGCCTTGATTACTTAGCTGAACCCTAGCTGTCTGCCTGTCAAATAAACGAGTTTTTCATCCGCCTTTCATATTCGTTGCACATTTTTGCGCTTAACCTTGTACGCAACACTTAAGAGCAATCCGTGGATTATCGACTAACCTATTGAAAACGCGTCATCTTTAGCGCCGTTTTGTAACCTGCGGGCTGTAGTTTCGCCCAATGAACGCTGCTGTTTTCACGCTTGAAGTCGCTTTAGCCCGAGGTCATGAATCTTTGAAACCCTACCCTATTCATTGCGTGTCGATCGTTATCCCGGTCTACAACGAACAAGAAAGCCTGCCTGAGTTGCTGCGTCGCACCACGGCAGCCTGCAAGCAGCTGGCCTACGAATACGAAATCATCCTGGTGGATGACGGTAGCCGCGACAACTCGGCCCAATTGCTCGAAGACGCCGCCGCGGAAGATGGTAGCAATGTGGTAGCGGTGATCCTTAACCGCAACTACGGCCAGCACGCGGCGATCATGGCCGGCTTTGAACAGTGCCGTGGCGAAGTGGTGATCACCCTTGACGCCGACCTGCAGAACCCGCCGGAAGAGATCCCGCGCCTGGTCGAGCAAGCTGCCCTGGGCTACGACGTGGTTGCCACCGTGCGCAATAACCGCCAGGACTCGGCCTTCCGCCGCTGGCCGTCGCGCTTGATCAACCTCGCCGTGCAACGTTCTACCGGCGTGGCCATGACCGACTACGGCTGCATGTTGCGTGCCTACCGCCGCACCATCGTCGACGCCATGCTCGCCTGCCGTGAGCGCAGCACGTTCATTCCTATCCTGGCCAACGGCTTCGCCCGCCACACCACGGAAATCCTGGTGCACCACGCCGAACGTGAGCACGGCGAATCCAAATACAGCGCCATGCGCCTGATCAGCCTGATGTTCGACCTGCTGACCTGCATGACCACCACGCCCTTGCGCCTGCTGTCCATCGTCGGTTTCAGCCTGGCGGCGCTGGGCGTGCTGTTTGCCTTTGCCCTGATCGTCATGCGCCTGGCCTTCGGCGCCGACTGGGCCGGTGATGGCCTGTTCGTGCTGTTTGCGGTGTTGTTTGTGTTCACCGGTGGCCAGTTCATCGGCATGGGCCTGCTGGGCGAATACCTGGGCCGCATGTACAGCGATGTACGTGCCCGCCCACGCTTCTTTATTGAAAAAGTGCTGCGCAACCAACCGGCAGCACCGGCTCCAGTCGTCGTGGTCGACGGCCTGGTGTCTTCCCATACTTCTACTTCTTCTTCGGATCAGGTCCAGTCATGAGTTCAAAAGCTGTTGTATTCGCCTACCACGATATTGGCTGCGCAGGCATTGAAGCGCTGCTCAGCGCCGGTTACGACATTGCCGCCGTGTTCACCCATGCCGATGACCCCAAGGAAAACAACTTCTACGGTTCCGTCGCCCAACTTTGCGCCCGCAATGGCATCCCGGTACATGCACCGGAAGACGCCAACCACCCGCTGTGGATCGAACGCATCGCCAAGCTGAACCCGGAGTACATCTTCTCGTTCTACTACCGCAACCTGCTGAGCGAGCCGCTGTTGGCCACCGCCCGCAAAGGCGCGTTCAACCTGCACGGCTCGTTGCTGCCTAAATACCGTGGCCGCGCCCCGGCCAACTGGGTGCTGGTCAACGGCGAAACCGAAACCGGCGTGACCCTGCATCGCATGGTCAAGCGTGCCGATGCCGGCGCCATCCTGGCCCAGCAAAAAGTCGCCATCGAGCGCAGCGATACCGGCCTGAGCCTGCACGCCAAGCTGCGTGATGCGGCCACGGCGCTGCTGCGTGATGCCCTGCCACAGCTGGCCCAGGGCAAGCTGAGCGAAACCGCCCAGGATGAGAGCAAAGCCACCTACTTCGGTCGTCGCACCGCCGCCGATGGCAAGCTGGACTGGAAAAAACCTGCCGAGCAACTGTTCAACCTGGTGCGTGCAGTGACCCAGCCGTACCCTGGCGCCTTCTGCGCCGTGGGCGAGCACAAGCTGATCGTGTGGCAAGCCGACGTGGTCAAGGGCAACGAAGGTCTGGCGCCTGGCCGTGTAATCAGCGTCAACCCGCTGCGCATTGCCTGCGGTGAAGATTCCCTGGTGGTCAAGTTCGGCCAGCGCAACGAAAACGGCCTGTACCTGGCCGGCCCGTCCCTGGCCGATGAACTGGGCCTGGTAGACGGTTCCGTGCTGCGCGGCGCCGAGTCGGGCCGCAAGCCGCGCCGTACCCGTGTGCTGATCCTGGGCGTGAACGGTTTTATCGGTAACCACCTGTCCGAGCGCCTGCTGCGTGACGACCGCTACGAAGTCTATGGCCTGGACATCGGCTCCGACGCCATCGAGCGCCTGCGCAGCCACCCGAACTTCCATTACGTGGAAGGCGACATCAGCATCCACACCGAGTGGATCGAGTACCACATCAAGAAATGCGACGTGGTGCTGCCGCTGGTGGCCATCGCCACGCCGATCGAATACACCCGTAACCCGCTGCGCGTGTTCGAACTGGACTTCGAAGAAAACCTCAAGCTGGTGCGCTACTGCGTCAAGTACAACAAGCGCGTGATTTTCCCGTCGACCTCCGAAGTCTATGGCATGTGCCAAGACCAATATTTCGACGAAGACACCTCCAACCTGGTGGTGGGCCCGGTCAACAAGCAACGCTGGATCTACTCCGTCTCCAAGCAACTGCTGGACCGCGTGATCTGGGCCTACGGCGACAAGGGCTTGAAGTTCACCCTGTTCCGTCCATTCAACTGGATGGGCCCGCGCCTGGACCGTCTGGACTCGGCGCGTATCGGCAGCTCCCGCGCCATTACCCAGCTGATCCTGAACCTGGTGGAAGGCACGCCGATCCGTCTGTTCGACGGTGGTGAGCAGAAGCGTTGCTTCACCGACATTGCCGACGGCATCGAAGCCCTGGCGCGCATCATTGATAACGACAATGGCGTCTGCGACGGCCAGATCATCAACATCGGCAACCCCGAAAACGAAGCCAGCATTCGCCAGCTGGGCGAAGAACTGCTGCGTCAGTTCGAGGCTCACCCACTGCGCCACAACTTCCCGCCGTTCGCCGGTTTCCGCGACGTCGAGAGCAAGGCGTTCTACGGCACAGGCTACCAGGACGTGGCGCACCGCAAGCCGAGCATCGAAAACGCCAAGCGCCTGCTGAACTGGGAGCCGAGCGTGCAGATGAGCGAAACCATCGGCAACACGCTCGATTTCTTCTTGCGTGAAGCCATGCTTGAAATTGCGGATAAAAAGTAATGCAGGCAGGTCTTCGCATCGACGTCGACACCTACCGCGGCACCCGTGAAGGTGTGCCACGGTTGCTCGACTCCCTGGCCGAAGCTGGGGTCAAAGCGACGTTCTTCTTCAGTGTCGGGCCAGACAACATGGGGCGCCACTTGTGGCGCCTGATCCGCCCGCAGTTTTTGTGGAAGATGCTGCGTTCCAACGCTGCCGGCCTGTATGGCTGGGATATCTTGCTGGCCGGCACCGCCTGGCCAGGCAAGCCGATTGGCCGCGACCTGGGGCATTTGATGCGCCAGGCCAAGGCCGCCGGGCATGAAGTCGGCCTGCACGCCTGGGACCACCATGGCTGGCAGGCCAACACCGGGCGTTGGAGCGAGGCACAGCTGGTCGAGCAGATTCGACGCGGCGTAGACACCTTGAGCGACATCCTCGGCGAGCGCATCGACTGTTCAGCGGCCGCCGGCTGGCGTGCCGATGAGCGCGTGGTGCAAGCCAAGCAAGGCTTCAACTTTCGCTACAACAGCGATTGCCGGGGCACCAGCCTGTTTCGACCAACCTTGGCCGATGGCAGTGCGGGCACCCCACAAATTCCGGTAGACCTGCCGACCTTCGACGAAGTCGTCGGGCCGGTGGTGGCTGCCAACGATTTCAACCGTTTCATTCTCGACAGGTTCAGCGCGTCGAAGCTGAACGTCTATACGATCCACGCAGAAGTAGAAGGGATTCTGATGGCCAATGATTTTCGCCAGTTGCTCGCCCAGGCAGGGCAGCGCGGCATTGATTTCAAACCCTTGGGCGAACTGTTGCCCACGGATGTGACCACCCTGCCCCAGCAACAGCTGGTACGCGGCGCCTTGAGCGGCCGCGAGGGCTGGCTTGGAGTACAGCAGGCATGATCCGCCGCTGGGCCTTGCCCCTGCTCCTGCTCGCGTTTGCGGTGTTCTACCTGCTGCCGTTGGCCACCCATGGCCTGTGGATTCCCGATGAAACCCGCTATGCACAAATCAGCCAGGAAATGCTGATGACCGGCAAGTGGGCCTCGCCGCACTTCATGGGGATTCGCTACTTTGAAAAACCTGCGGCCGGCTACTGGATGATCGCGCTGGGCCAGGCGATCTTCGGCCAGAACCTGTTCGGCGTACGGTTTGCCTCGGCGTTGAGCACCGGCTTGAGCATTCTGCTGGTGTATCTGGTCTCTCGCCGGTTGTGGAATGATCCGCAAAAAAGCCTGGTCAGCACGTTGCTCTACATGAGTTTCGTCAGCGTGGCTGCGCTGGGCGGCTATGCCAACCTGGACCCGCAGTTCACTTTTTGGGTCAACCTGACCGGCGTGGCCTTGTGGTTCTGCTTCGACAGCACCACGCGGCGTGCGCGTCTGTGGTCCTGGGCATTGCTGGGCCTGGCGTGCGGCATGGGCTTCATGACCAAGGGTTTTCTGGCGTGGTTGTTGCCAGTGTTGATCGCCCTGCCCTATGCCGTCTGGCAGAAACGCCTGGGTGAATTGTGCACCTTTGGCATGCTGGCGGTGGTGGTGGCAATTGCCGTCAGCGTGCCGTGGGCATTGGCCGTGCACCTGCAAGAACCCGATTACTGGAATTTCTTCTTCTGGCACGAGCATATCCAGCGCTTTGCCGGTGAAGATGCCCAACATGCGGAACCCTTCTGGTATTACTTGCCGCTGCTGGTGGCGTTCACGCTGCCGTGGGTGGCGCTGCTGCCGTCCACGTTCAAGCAGGCTTGGCAGCAAAAACGCGTGCCAGGCACGGCCTTTCTGTGGCTATGGCTGCTGATGCCCCTGGCCTTTTTCAGCCTGGCCAAAGGCAAACTGCCCTCCTATATCATGCCGTGCATGTTGCCCCTGGCCTTGCTGATGGGCCAGGCCCTGAGCGACAAACTGGCGCAAGGCCGTGGCCGCATCTTGCGTATCAATGGCTGGTTGAATCTTGGGCTCGGTGTACTGGCCTTGCTGGCGCTCAGTTGGTTCCAATTGAAAAAGTCGGTTTATGAGCCTGGCGAAGAAACCTTCAGCTTGGTGCTGGTGTTCAGCTTTTTGTTCGCCTGGATTGCCATCAACCTGCTGCAAGCCGTACGCCCTCTAAAACTGTGGGCTGCACCGCTGGTTGCCAGTGGGCTGCTGGTTGCATTGCTGCCCGCCGCACTGCCCCACTCAGTGGTTTATAACAAGACACCAGACCAGTTCATCATCGACCACATCCCGGAACTGCAGTCGGCCAGCGCGCTGTTAAGCAATGACCTGGGCGCAGCCTCAGCGCTGTCATGGCGCCTGAAACAGCCGAACATTACCTTGTACAACACCTCTGGCGAAGTGAAATACGGGCTGGCCTATGCGGATACGGCACATCGCCTGGTTGACCGTAATCAGGTTCAGGCCTGGATGGTAGAGAGCCGTCGCAGCGGCGCCGTTGGTGTGGTGATGCGGGTCAATGGCCAAGGTGAAAAGGAAGAACTCGCGCTGCTGCCCGCGGACGGCAAGCGTTATGCGCAGGGCAATATTGTGATTCTGATGTTCCCCCAGGTCACGCCATGATCACCCTGCTGCTATTGCTCATGGCCTGCCTGCTCACCTGCATGGGCCAGGTTTCGCAAAAATTCGCCGTGGAAAGCTGGCGCGACGTGCCGGGCGGCTGGGCACCGAAACTGCGCTCACCGTGGTTGTGGTCGGCGCTGGTGTGCCTGGGCCTGGGCTTGCTGGTGTGGCTGCTGGTGTTGCAGCGCCTGGAAGTCGGCATTGCCTACCCCATGCTCAGCCTGAATTTTGTGCTGGTCACGCTGATGGCGCGCTTTGTGTTTCATGAACCCATTGATGCTCGTCATTGGCTGGGCGTGGGGCTGGTGATTGCCGGCGTGGTCTTGCTGGGGCGCCAGGTATGAGTCGCGTGCGGGGTTTCGCCCTGGCTTTGGGCAGTGTCGGCCTGGTGAGTGGTGCCCAACTGGGCATGCGCTGGAGCATGACGCGCCTGCCGCTTCCCACGCAATGGCTGGCTGCCTTCACGGATAACAGCATCGACCTGGGCGCCTTGGGCGTGGTGATCCTGGCGACCATCGCCTATGCGCTGTCGATGCTGTGCTGGCTCGGCGCACTGAAGCACTTACCCCTGGGCCGCGCTTATTCGCTGCTCAGCATCAGTTACGCGCTGGTGTATTTGCTGGCCGCCAGCCTGCCGGCGTTCAACGAAACTTTTTCGCTTTCAAAAACCTTGGGGGTGGCCTTGGTCATCCTCGGCGTACTGGTTATCAACTCTCGTCGTGCTAGCACCTCAAGTCCCAGGAATACCCCATGAAAATCAGTGTATTTGGTAGTGGTTACGTTGGTCTGGTCCAGGCCACTGTATTAGCCGAAGTCGGTCACGATGTCATTTGCATGGACGTTGACAAGCACAAGGTCGAATCGCTGCAAAAAGGTCACGTGACTATCTTTGAGCCGGGCCTGGCAGCCATGGTCAAGGACAACCTGGAAAGCGGGCGCCTGCGCTTTACCCACGACGAAAAACTCGCCGTCGAGCACGGTGAAGTGTTGTTTATTGCCGTGGGCACGCCGTCGGATGAAGACGGCTCTGCCGACCTGAAATACGTGCTGTCGGTGGGTGATGCGGTCGCCCGCCATCGCGTGGCGCCGGTGATCCTGGTGGAGAAATCCACCGTACCGGTCGGCACTGGCGACACATTGCGCGACCACATCCTCAACAACCTGAGCGCCGCCGGCCGTGAGCTGCAGTTCGATATCGTCTCCAACCCGGAATTCCTCAAGGAAGGCTCAGCCGTTGCCGACTGCCGCCGCCCGGACCGGATCATCATCGGCTGCGAGCGTGAAGAGGTGCGCGACGTGATGCGCGACCTGTACGCGCCCTTCAACCGCAACCACGATCGCATCATCTTCATGGACCTGCGCAGCGCCGAACTGACCAAGTACGCCGCCAACTGCATGCTGGCCACCAAGATCAGCTTCATCAACCAGATCGCCGAGTTGGCTGAACACCTGGGTGCCGACATTGAGTCGGTGCGCCTGGGCATCGGTGCCGACTCACGCATCGGCTACCACTTTATCTACCCTGGCTGCGGTTATGGCGGCTCGTGCTTCCCCAAAGACATGCGCGCCCTGATCCACAGCGCCAAGCAGGCCAACTGCTCCAGCGACCTGCTCGAAGCCGTGGAAGCCATCAACCAGCGCCAGAAGAGCAAGCTGTTCGAGCGCATCAACGCGTTCTTCCAGGGCAACCTTAAGGGCAAGACGTTTGCTTTGTGGGGCCTGGCCTTCAAGCCCAACACCGATGACATGCGTGACGCCCCCAGCCGCGTGCTGATGGAAGCCCTGTGGGCTGCCGGGGCCAATGTGCGCGCCTTCGACCCTGAAGCCATGCAGGAAACCCAACGCATCTACGGCGATGACCCGCGCCTGATGCTGATGGGCACCCCGGAATCCACCTTGGGCGGCGCCGATGCGTTGATCGTGTGCACTGAATGGCAGCAATTCAAGGCGCCGGACTTTGACCTGATTCACCAGCGCCTGAAAACCCCGGTGATCTTCGACGGCCGTAACCTGTACGACGGCGAGCGCCTGACGCGCAAAGGCTTCAAGTACTTCCCCATCGGCCGCGGCGACTCCTGCGAGTTACCGATCCCCCAGCAAAACTGGGTGGAACAGGTCAAGGACGCTTGCTAAGTGAACATCGCCTTACCGTCCGGGCAGCGTGCAACGATCCGTCGCCAGTCCCTGGGGCTTGGGCTCTTGGCGCTGCTGCTGTTTATCGTCGGCAACTGGCACCAGGCGATCATCGGCTTTGATTCGCGCTTTGTGCTGTTTGCCCAGGAAATGCTGCGCCATGGCCCGAGTTTCTTTCCCACCACCTATGGTCAGCCGTATGCCGATTACCTGGCAACGTCGACCCTGCTGACATGGCTGCTGTCGTTGCCCTTGGGTCAGGTCACCAGCCTGACAGCGTGGCTGCCCACGGCGGTCGCGTCGGCGCTGATCGTGGTGCTGGTCTATCGCCTCACCGCGCCCTACTCGCCGCGCTGGGGCCTGCTGAGCATTGCGATGCTGCTGCTCAGCAGTACCTTCGTCAGCGAAACCCGCGCAGTCTCCCTCGACCAGATGCTCGCCGCCGTGGCGTTGGCGGTGTTCTACCTGGGCTATGCCCATGACCATTTCGCTGCAGCCAAGCGCCTGCATTGGGTGTTTTTTCTGCTGCTGTTGGGGTTTGCCATTCGTGGCCCGATTGGCCTGGTGATCCCCACGGGCGTGTTGTGCAGCTACTACCTGATCAACCGTCAGTGGCGCCAGCTGTTCAGCTTCGGCCTGCTGGCACTGGCGCTGCTGGCGGCGTGCGTCGGCCTGTTGTTGCTGCTGGCCAAGCTCAGCGGCGGCGAAGACTTCATGCATGATGTGATTCGCATGCAGTTCCTGGGGCGCATGGATGGCAGCGAAGGCTCCGGCGGCGTGCTGTATTACTTCACCAGCTCCCTGGGCAACTACGCCCTGTCCTATCCACTGGCATTGTTAGTGCTGCTGGCGGTGCTGATGGACGGTCGACGCGCACCGGCCCCGGCCTTGAAGCTAGTGCTCTACTGCGCGGCAGCGGCTGTGCTGGTGATGCTGGGCCTGTCGGTACCCCAAGCCAAGAAAGCGCGCTACATCCTGCCGATGCTGCCGATGGCCGCGATCATTGCCGCGTACCCCTTCGCGGTCACGCAAGGGCGACAGTTTGCGTGGCTACGCGCCTTGATGCTGGGCATCTGGACGCTGTTGCCAACGCTGTTGGCCATTGGCTTGATGGTGGCGCGGCGGCGCTACCCGGAACCGCTGGCCGACCTTGAGCTGATCTTCGTCGTGCTCGGCACGCTACAGGTGCTGGCCCTGCTGGCATTGCTCCGCTCGCGGCTGCGCACCTACGGCCCCGCCTTGGCCGCCGTGCTCGCCCTCTGGACCACCTACATCATGGTGGTTGAACCCCTGGAACGTCAGGTGTACGACACCCGCACCTTCAGCCTTGCCGTCAAGGCACACGTTCAGCAGCAACCAGCGCCGCTGGTGTTACATGCACTGGGCAAAGACGCGAAAGCTATCAAGTTCATGGTCAACTTCGATTGCGACAAGGTGCCGCTGTTTACCCAACTGCCTGCCGAATTGAAACCGGTCCAGGCGCCGGCGTGGTTGGTCATGAGCCAGGCTGATTTCCAGGCGCTGGAAGATCCGCGCTTGCGTTCAATCACGCCGACGCTCACCGCAGCGTTCGACAAAAATCCGTATGTGTTGCTGCACTTGGCAAAAGCCACGACGCCTTGAGTGCTATGCCCGCTGCACTGTAAGAAAGAACGCCCACTCCTCCACGAGTGGGCGACTTTCATCATAGGTACCAAGAAAACACCTACATTTGTTTGCGTAATGGCTGGTGCACTTTCCCTTCCGGTGCTCGGAGCCCAACTGTAGACTCGCTGCCACGTGCACTTACTATCTACCACCCGACCGCCAGGACTGCCCTGAAACGCTTGGGCCAGGGCACTTCATGACAACAAGGACGTTGTAGGCTGCCCGCGCGCGATGGCTTACTTCATCGAGAGGACAATGCCGTGCGAGAAAACCTGTTAACCCTCCCTTTACCCAGGCTGGATCGCTTGATGGCGTTGCGTGACGCACTGGTGGCGTTGAAGGGGCCGCTGGCCGACGATCCAAGGCTGCGCGAAGACCTGCAAGCGCGTCTGTTCAATGAAGAAACCCATAGTCGCGTGCTGGGCAAGATCAATCCGGCTACACCCGCAGACTCCGGGCCGATTACCTACGGCGAGGCCTTTTAGCTGCATTTATTTTGCATTTAACCCTCATTAATATGCATTGGCGCCGCGTTATCAAGCACTGCACACTGCACAGGTTCCTTCCCCCAAATGTTGGAACCTTCAAAGGGCTGTTCCGGGAAACCAGGCAGGCCTTTTTTTTCGCCCGCTGTTTATGGACCGTCTCTCAATGCTCGCTCGCTGGTTACCCGCTGCAATCAACACCCGTCCCGCCGAATGGAGCCGTGCAGCCATCGGCATGGCCCTGGGCACGATGTTCAGTGTCTGGGCCTGTGCCCAGGTGTTCGGCATGGAGGTGGCCCTGCACCTGCTCGGCCCTCTGGGCGCATCGGCCGTACTGTTGTTTGCCGTGTCGTCGGGGGCGCTGGCCCAACCCTGGTCAATCATGGGCAGTTACCTGTGTGCAGGCATCGTCGCGTTGTTGGTCGCCCGCGTCTTGGGGCGCACCTTGGGCAGCGCCTGCCTGGCGGCGGGCATGACCGTGATTCTCATCTGCTGGCTGCGTTGCCTGCACCCACCGGCCGGCGGCCTGGCCATGACCCTGGTGCTGGCCGATCCGGCATCGGTCAACCTCGGCTGGTACGAGCTTGCGCCGGTGATGCTCGGCGCCGGCGCCCTGCTCGCCTGCGCGCTGGCCTATAACAATGCCACGCGCACGCGTTATCCCAAGGGCCTTGCCGAGCCAGCCCCGGTTATCCTGGGCTCTGCCAATGCCGTGAGCGAGCCGAGCATCACGGCAGCCGACCTCAAGCTCGCGTTGGCCGAGATGGAGCAGTTCTACGATGTCGAACCGACAGAGTTGGAGCAACTGATCCACGCCGCCGAGGGCCATGCCCGACGTCGCAGTATCGGTGAGGTACTGGCCAGCCGGGTGGTTTGACCGGCACTGCATAAATGCAACAACGACCTGCAGGATTCCGGGTTGTACTGGGCAAATTTGCACTGGTACGATCACGAGAGAGTTCACCCGCGAACATCTTGATAAAGACAATAAAAGCAGGGAGTTAGAGATGACTGCTCAGGTTTCATCCCAAGCAAGCCGCGCCGAGGTCCAGCAGGACGCTGTCCTGGCAAGCGTGCGCAACCATATCGGCCACCTCACCCTCAATCGTCCCGCTGGCTTGAACGCCATCACCCTGGACATGGTCCGCCAGTTAACCGCGCATTTGCAGGCCTGGGCCGACGACGCCGAGGTCTACGCCGTGGTACTGCGCGGCGCCGGTGAGAAAGCCTTTTGCGCCGGCGGCGACATCCGCTCGCTGTACGACAGCTTCAAGCAAGGCGACACCCTGCACCAGGACTTCTTCGTCGAGGAATATGCCCTCGACCTGGCCATTCACCACTACCGCAAACCCGTACTGGCGTTGATGGACGGTTTCGTCCTCGGCGGTGGCATGGGCCTGGTGCAAGGTGCGGACCTGCGGGTAGTCACCGAACGCAGCCGCCTGGCGATGCCGGAAGTGGCCATCGGCTACTTCCCGGATGTCGGCGGCAGCTATTTCCTCTCACGCATTCCGGGTGAGTTGGGTACTTACCTTGGGGTGACTGGCGTGCAGATCCGTGCGGCCGATGCCTTGTACTGCGGGTTGGCAGACTGGTACATCGACAGCGCCAAGTGGGTTGAGCTGGATCAGAAACTCGACGGCCTGCAATGGCATGACTCGCCGCTCAAGGACTTGCAAGGTGTACTCGCCAAGCTCGCCGTGCAGCAATTGCCCGACGCCCCCTTGGCGGCCTTGCGCCCGGCCATTGACCACTTTTTCGGGTTGCCGGACGTGCCCAGCATCGTCGAGCAGCTGCAACAAGTCACCGTGGCCGATAGCCATGACTGGGCGCTGACCACCGCCAACCTCATGCAGACCCGCTCGCCCCTGGCCATGGCCGTGACCCTGGAGATGCTGCGCCGTGGCCGCCACTTGCCACTGGAACAGTGCTTTGCCCTCGAACTGCATCTGGATCGCCAATGGTTCGAGCGCGGCGACCTGATCGAAGGGGTTCGCGCACTGATCATCGACAAGGACAAGACTCCGAAGTGGAACCCGCCCACCCTCCATGCGCTGGATGCCAGCCATGTGGACAGCTTCTTCCGCGACTTCGTGCAGATTGGGAAATAAGCCATGCAAGATCTTGAATACACTGAAGAACAAGTGATGATCCGCGACATGGCGCGGGATTTTGCCCGAGGCGAAATCGCCCCCCATGCCCAAGCCTGGGAAAAAGCCGGCTGGATCGACGACGCCCTGGTGGCGAAGATGGGCGAGCTGGGCCTGCTAGGCATGGTCGTCCCGGAAGAATGGGGTGGCACCTATGTCGATTACGTCGCCTATGCCCTGGCCGTGGAGGAAATATCCGCCGGTGACGCTGCGACGGGCGCGTTGATGAGCATCCATAATTCAGTGGGTTGCGGGCCGATCCTCAACTACGGCACAACCGAACAGAAACACACCTGGCTGGCCGAACTCGCCAGTGGCCAGGCCATCGGTTGCTTCTGCCTGACCGAACCCCAGGCCGGTTCCGAAGCCCATAACCTGCGCACCCGTGCCGAGCTGCGTGATGGCCAATGGGTCATCAATGGCGCCAAGCAGTTTGTCAGCAACGGCAAGCGGGCCAAGTTGGCCATCGTGTTCGCCGTGACCGATCCAGACTTGGGCAAGAAAGGCATTTCGGCGTTTCTGGTGCCCACCGATACCCCAGGTTTCGTGGTCGACCGCACCGAGCACAAGATGGGCATTCGTGCGTCAGACACCTGCGCCGTTACCCTCAACCAATGCAAGGTTCCCGAAGCCAATCTGTTGGGTGAGCGCGGGAAGGGGCTGGCCATCGCCCTCTCCAACCTGGAAGGCGGCCGCATTGGTATCGCCGCCCAGGCCCTGGGCATCGCCCGCGCCGCGTTTGAAGCCGCGCTGGCCTACGCCCGTGATCGGGTGCAGTTCGACAAGGCAATCATCGAACACCAGAGCGTGGCCAACCTGCTGGCCGACATGCAAACCCAGCTCAACGCTGCGCGCCTGCTGATCCTCCACGCCGCACGCCTGCGCACTGCCGGCAAACCGTGCTTGTCCGAAGCCTCCCAGGCCAAGCTGTTCGCCTCGGAAATGGCCGAGCGGGTCTGCTCCAAGGCGATGCAGATCCATGGTGGGTATGGGTATCTGGAGGATTACCCGGTGGAGCGTTACTACCGGGATGCACGGATCACGCAGATTTACGAAGGCACCAGCGAGATTCAGCGGATGGTGATTGCCAGGGAGTTGAAAAACTACCAGCTCTAACGGACATGACACCATCGCCTTCTGTAGGAGCGAGCTTGCTCGCGAAAAACGTCAACGATAACGCGCGCTTGCTGACTGACCGCGGCGTCTGTGAGCTTCTCGCGAGCAAGCTCGCTCCTACAAAAATGCCTTGACCGTCTGGCATTATGGCTTGCCTGCGATGCAGAAACCTCGGTCCATCAGCTAACCGAGGCGATGCCATCGCAGGCAAGCCAGCTCCCACCTTTGCTATGCGGGGTTTGGCAGGGTTATTTATCCTTGAATTCCGGCGCCCGCTTGGCCACGAATGCGGCCATGCCTTCCTTCTGATCCTGGGTCGCGAACGCCGCATGAAACACCCGGCGCTCAAAGCGCACGCCTTCGGACAGGCTGACTTCAAACGCACGGTTCACGCTTTCCTTGACCATCATGCTGATCGGTACGGATTTACCAGCGATCAGGGCGGCCACTTTCAGCGCTTCTTCCAGCAGTTCATCGGCGGGTACGATACGCGCGACAATCCCGCAGCGCTCGGCCTCTACCGCGTCAATAAAACGCCCGGTCAGGCACATTTCCATGGCCTTGGCCTTGCCCACTGCACGGGTCAGGCGCTGGGTGCCGCCCATGCCCGGCAGCACGCCCAGATTGATTTCCGGCTGACCGAATTTGGCGGTGTCGCCGGCAAGGATAAAGTCACACATCAGGGCCAGTTCGCAGCCACCGCCAAGGGCGAAGCCATTCACGGCGGCGATGATCGGCTTGCGGCGATTGGCCACGCGATCGCTGTCGCTGAACAAGTCGTCCATATAGATCTGCGGGTAGGTCAGCTCGGCCATTTCCTTGATGTCGGCACCGGCCGCGAAGGCTTTTTTCGAGCCAGTCAGCACGATGCAGCCAATTTCAGGGTTGGCTTCCAGGCTGTCCAGCGCCTGGTTCAGCTCACTGACCAGTTGTGCATTCAAGGCGTTCAGTGCGCTGGGACGGTTGAGCGTGATCAGCCCGACACGGCCCTGGACGTCAAGCAGGATGGTTTCGTAACTCATGTATCGGCTCCTTAAAGATTGCGTGAGATGACCATGCGTTGAATATCGCTGGTGCCTTCGTAAATCTGGCAGACCCGCACGTCGCGGTAGATCCGCTCAAGGGGGAAGTCGTTCAGGTAACCGTAACCGCCCAAGGTTTGCAAGGCGGCCGAGCAGACTTTCTCGGCCATTTCGGACGCAAACAGCTTGGCCATGGACGCTTCCACCAGCGCCGGCTTGCCACTGTCACGCAGGGCGGCGGCGTAATGCACCATCTGCCGGGCGACGGCGATCTGGGTGGCCATGTCGGCCAGGCGAAAGGCCACGGCCTGGTGTTCGATCAACGGCTTGCCAAAGCTTTCACGCTCACGGGCATAGTCGCGGGCCGCTTCGAAGGCAGCGCGGGCCATGCCCACCGACTGGGAGGCGATGCCCACGCGGCCACCTTCCAGGTTGGCCAAGGCGATTTTGTAGCCCTCGCCCTCCTCGCCCAGACGGTTGGCCACCGGTACTTTCACGTCTTCAAACAGGATCTGACAAGTGTCCGAGGCATGCTGCCCCAGCTTGTCTTCCACCCGTGCCACGGTATAACCGGGCGAATCGGTGGGCACGATAAACGCGCTGATTCCACGCTTGCCTGCGGCGGGGTCAGTGACCGCAAACACAATCACGATCCCGGCGTTTTGCCCGGAGGTGATGAACTGTTTGCAGCCGTTGAGTACATAGTGGTCGCCTTCAAGGCGCGCACGGGTTTTCAGGCTGCTGGCGTCGGAGCCGGCCTGGGGTTCGGTCAGCGCGAAGGCACCGAGCATGGCGCCGCTGGCCAGGGGCGTGAGGAACTGCTCTTTCTGCTGGTCATTGCCAAACTTGAGGATCGGTACGCAACCCACCGAGTTGTGCACGCTCATGATCGTGGAGCAGGCACCGTCGCCAGCGGCGATTTCTTCCAGGGCCATGGCGTAGGCAAGGTAGCCGGTGTCGCAACCGCCCCACTGTTCCGGGACCAGCATGCCGAAAAATCCCAGTTCGGCCATTTCCCCAATGGCCTCCTTGGGAAAACGATGCTCGCGGTCCCACTCGGCGGCGAAGGGTTTCAAGCGCTCCTGGGCAAATTGCCGGGCGGCGTCGCTGATTTGCAGTTGTTCGTCATTGGGCAACATAGGTCATCCTCAATACAGGCATTCAACGGCCATGGCCGTGGCTTCACCGCCGCCAATGCAGATAGCGGCGACGCCACGCTTGAGGCCCTTCTGGCGCAGGGCCGCGAGCAACGTCACCAGGATGCGTGCGCCGGAGGCACCAATGGGGTGGCCCAATGCACAGGCACCACCATGCACGTTGACCTTGTCGTGGGGAATCTCCAGCTTGCTCATGGTGACCAGGCTGACCACGGCGAAGGCCTCGTTGATTTCGAACAGGTCCACCTCGTCGAGGCTCCAGCCGGTCTTGCTCATCAGTTTGCGAATCGCCCCCACCGGCGCCACCGGAAACAGCCCAGGCTCATCGGCAAACGCGGCGTGCCCGTGGATCACTGCCAACGGCTTGAGGCCGCGCTTGAGTGCCTCGGACTCACGCATCAGCAACAACGCCGCGGCGCCATCGGAGATCGAGCTGGAGTTGGCTGCCGTCACTGTACCGCCGTCACGGAACGCCGGTTTAAGGCTGGCAATCTTGTCCAGCTTGGCTTTCGGCGGTTGCTCATCGTGAAGGATGGTTTTTTGTTCCTTGCCCACGGTGACCTGCACCGGGACGATTTCACTGGCAAAGCTGCCGTGGGTGATGGCCTCTTGTGCGCGGGTCAGGGAAGCGATGGCAAACGCGTCCTGGGCTTCCCGGGTAAAACCATTGTGCTCGGCGCAGTCCTCGGCAAAGGTGCCCATCAGGCGCCCCTTGTCGTAAGCATCTTCGAGGCCGTCGAGGAACATATGGTCCAGCACCTTGCCGTGGCCCATGCGGTAGCCGCTGCGCGCACGATCCAGCAGGTACGGGGCGTTGGACATGCTTTCCATGCCGCCTGCGATCACCACATCCACGCTGCCAGCGCGCAGCGAATCGTGGGCCAGAATCGTCGCTTCCATGCCGGAACCGCACATTTTGTTGAGGGTGGTGCAGCGCGTGCCCTTGTCCAACCCGGCGCCCAGGGCAGCCTGGCGGGCAGGCGCCTGTCCAAGCCCGGCGGGCAGCACACAGCCAAACAGCACTTCGTCGACGGCATCGGTGGCGATACCGGCACGCTCGACCGCCGCACGAATGGCGGCTGCGCCCAGCTGCGGTGCGGTCAGGCTTTTGAGGTCGCCCTGGAAACCGCCCATGGGCGTGCGCACGGCGCTGACAATAACAATAGGGTCGTTCATGGCAATTGCTCCTTATTTGGCGGCCATGCGCAAGGCACCGTCGAGACGGATCACCTCGCCATTGAGCATGCTGTTTTCAATGATGTGGCGTACCAGCGCGGCATATTCGGCGGGCTTGCCCAGGCGTGGCGGGAACGGCACGCCGGCAGCCAGCGAGTTGCGGACTTCGTCGGTCATGCCGGCCATCATCGGGGTTTCGAAAATGCCCGGTGCAATGGTCATCACGCGGATACCAAAGCGCGCCAGTTCCCGTGCGGCAGGCAAGGTGAGGCTGGCGATCGCGCCCTTTGAGGCGGCGTACGCAGCCTGGCCGATCTGCCCATCGAATGCCGCCACCGAGGCGGTATTGATGATAACGCCGCGCTCGCCGTCGGCATTCGCCTCGGTTTCAGCGATAGCCGCAGCGGCCAGGCGCAACAGGTTGAAGCTGCCGACCAGGTTGACGTTGATCACCTGGGCAAAGCTTGCCAGGCCGTGCGGGCCATTCTTGCCGAGGATCTTCTCGCCGCGCACCACACCCGCGCAGTTGACCAGGCCATGCAAGCCACCAAAGGCCTCGACCGCTGCCTTCACCGCCGCTTCTGCAGCGGCTTCCTGGCTGATGTCTGCTACGGCACTGCGGGCGTTATCGCCCAGTTGCTCGGCCTTGGCGGCCACGGCGTCAGCGTTCAAGTCCACCAGCATCACCTTGGCACCTGCGGCAACCAGCATTTCAGCCGTGGCCGCGCCGAGGCCCGACGCGCCGCCGCTGACCAGGAATACCTTGTTTTCAATCTGCATCGTTGTTTCCTTTTAAAGGGATCACGCCACGGCCGCCTGGGCCTTGGCTATTTCCTGATTGCGCAAAATAAAGCGTTGCAGCTTGCCGCTCGGGGTCTTGGGCAAGTCGCTGACAAATTCGATTTCCCGCGGGTACGCATGGGCGGCCAGGCGCTGACGCACATGCAGGCGCAACTCTTCAGCCAGCTCCGGGGTGGCACGGTATTGCTCACTGATCACCACAAAGGCTTTGACCAGCTCGGTGCGCTCCGGGCAAGGCTTGCCGACCACGGCAGCCTCGACCACCGCAGGGTGTTCCACCAACGCGCTTTCCACATCGAAAGGGCCCACGCGGTAGCCGGATGTAGTGATCACGTCGTCGCTGCGCCCGACAAAGCTGATGCTGCCGTCCGGGTTCAGCTCCACGGTGTCGCCGCTGAGGTAGTACTTGCCGACGAACGCCTTGGTTTTCACGCCGTCGTACCCGGCAAACCAGCACATAGGCGATTGCTCGCGGTCGATGGCAAGGATGCCGGGTTGGCCGGCTGGCAGCTCCTGATGGTTGTCATCCAGCACCACGATGCGATGCCCTGGCGAGGCAAAACCCGCCGAGCCGACATGCACCGGATGCGCCAAACCATGGTGATTGCACAGCACCATGCCCAGCTCGGTCTGGCCGTAATGGTCGTGGATGGTCACGCCCAGGTTGTCGGCGAACCAGCGGATCACCTCCGGGTTCAATGGCTCGCCGGCGCTGCTGACGATGCGCAGCTTGCCCTTGATCGAACGGGCGAACTGTTCGCCACCGGCAATCAACAGCCGATACGCCGTGGGCGAACCGGTCAGGTTGGTGATCGCGTATTTATTGATGACCCGGCAGGTGCTTTCCAAAGTGAACGGGCCATCGTAGAAGGTAATCGGGTGCCCCATGGACAACGGCCCGGTCACGCCGAAATAGATGCCATAGGCCCACCCAGGGTCGGCAACGTTCCAGAACGCGTCCTCGGGGCGCAAGTCCACGGCGTCGCGCATATAGCCCTGGAACGCGACGATGGCCTTGAGCGGTACCGACAGCGCCTTGGACGGGCCGGTGGTGCCGGAGGTGAACATCAGCAGGAACGGCTCCTCTGCGCCCAGCAGCACCGGCTCGCAGTGAGAAGAGTAATTGGGCAGTTCGGCCCAGAAGCTGTAGTCGCCCCGCACGATACCTTCGCCTTTGGCCCCGGCGACTGTGACGATGGTCGGGCAGTCGGCGACCTCCGCCAGCTTGGGACGGTTCACTGCATCGGTGACTACCAGCGCTGCGCCAGAGCTGTTCAAGCGATGTTCAATCGCCTTGGGTCCGAACGCGGTAAACAGCGGCTGATAGACCGCGCCGATGCGCCACGTTGCCAGCACGACCACCAACAATTCGGCAGTGCGAGGCAACAGGCCCGCCACTTTGTCACCGCGCTTGACGCCCTGGGCCAGCAGGAAGTTGGCGAAACGTGCGGCCTGCTCCTGCAGTTCGGTAAAGGTAGAGGTGGCGCTGCGCCCGTCCTTGCCTTCCCAGAACAACGCGATGCGCCCCGGCAGCGCGTGACGGTCACAGCATTCAACACAGGCATTGAGCGCCTGCAGATTGCCGGCCAGTGCGGCGTCGGCGGTATGCTGGTAATCAAACTCGGTAGTGGCAGCCAAATACTCACGCATCGCTTCCTATCCTTCTGTGTTTTTATTTTCAGGACGTTTACAACTCGATAAACCGCTGAAATAGTCGCTCCAGAGCGGCGCAGCGGCAATGGTCAAAGCCTTCAACTTGGCTGACTGGTTTGGCCAGTCCGTAGTGAACACGGGGGCTTTTTCGCTTTTCTGTGGGAGCGGGCTTGCCCGCGAAGGCGGTGGGTCAGTCACCCCGACTGTCACTGCACCACCGCTTTCGCAGGCAAGCCTGCTCCCACAGGGTTATGTACTGCCGGTTCACACGTTAGTCATTGAGTTGACTGATCAGACGGTCGATCCAAGTGATTGGACGCGATGCATAGCAGCTTCTAATCTGACAGCCTGCTCCGCCACAGAAGCCCTCCATGATCGTTCGCCCTAAACCCAACGTCCTGGGTATCCTGTTCTCCCTCAAAGGCTCCATTGCCAAGCGCATTGCCTGGCGCAGCCTGCTGGTCACGCTGTTGGCCTCGGTCATCGTGCTGGTGGAAACCCTGCACCCCGCCTATTTTTCCAAGGTCAACGCTACGCCCTTCACCTTGTTGGGCCTGTCACTGTCGATCTTCATGAGTTTTCGCAACAACGCCTGCTACGACCGTTGGTGGGAGGGCCGCAAGCAACTGGGGCAAATGGTCATTGACGTGCGCTCGCTGATTCGCGAGACCCAGGTGCTGGGGGACACCGCCGAGCGTGCTGGCCTGCTGCGCGGCCTGTGCGGTTTTGCCCATGGCTTGGTCGCGCATTTGCGCCATGAAGATCAAGCCCGGGCGATACACCCGTGGATCAGCGTGCCAGCGAGCCACCCCAACCTGCCGGACAGCGTGCTGCAAGCAGTCGGTGCGCGCTTTTCGGTCCTGGCACAACAGGGCGTGATCAGCGAATGGCGCTACACCCAACTGGAAGCCCGGCTGGTCAGCCTGAGCCAGGTGCAGGCGGCATGCGAGCGCATCAAGACCACACCACTGCCCTTTCCCTACACCCTGCTGTTGCACCGCACCATTTACCTGTTCTGCATCTTGCTGCCATTCGCCATGGCCGAGCCTCTTGGCTGGTTGACGCCAGTGTTCACCGCGATTGTCAGCTACACCTTCTTTGGCCTGGATGCGATTGGCGATGAATTGGAAGACCCCTTCGGCTTCGACGAAAACGACTTGCCGTGTGACGCTATCCTGCGGACATTGGAGCGCGAGATCCTCTCCGCCTTGGGTGAAGTCAACCTGCCGCCAGCGTTGGAGCCAGCGGACTACGTGCTGACCTGACGCGGGTTTGACACTCGCCTCGCACTGACCGAAGCTTGGAACTTTGCTGCCCAAGCTTTCGGACGCCTGCATGTCAAAGTCTCGCCGTTACTCCATCATCGGCCTGTGCGCCCTGTTGCTGATCGTACTGATCACCTGGTTTTTCTCCCGTACCCCGGCAGTGGCCGTCCCCCCGGCCATCGCCCATGGCTATTCCAAGGCCTTGAAGCAGGCGCATAACGGCGAGCCAGGCGCCGCACGTGTGTTGTACCAACAGCTCGGCCGGCCGGACCTGTCGCCCGAGCGCCGCGCCGCCTTGCACGCCGAGCTGCCCAATTACCCCAGCCCCCAGGCGCTGAAACTGGCCGATAAAGACCTCGCCGATAAGTCGGCGCTGGTGCGCGAAGCCGCGATTCACAGCATCGTCGGCTTGGTGCCCACTGGCCAGCGCACCTTACTGCTCGGCCCGGTGCTGGACGATCCGGAACAATCGGTGCGCTTTGCGGCCGCCAACGCCTTGCTCGGCCTGTCGCCCGATACCCTGGGTTTGTACTTTGGCCCACTGCAGCAGGTGCTCGACGAATTCGTGACAACGCTGAAGGCCCAGCCCGAAACGGCTGAAGGCTGGATTCAATTGGCGCGCCTGTACATCCACAGCGCCCTGCTGCCGGAGGCGCAAAACGCCCTGGAGCAGGCAATGCGCTTGCAGCCGGACAACCTGCAAGCGGTGGTATCGCAAATCGAACTGCTGGACAAGCAAGGAAAGACTGACGAGTCGCGTCAACTGCTAGCCCGACAATTGGCTGCGCACCCCGAATCGGCCTACCTGCAACATGCTCTGGGCATGTGGCTGCTGCACCATGGCGAGCGGCCCTACGCCCTTCTCGGCTTGTCCAAGGCGGTGGAGCTTGCGCCGGACAACCCGGATTATCGCTACGACCTGGCCACGACCCTGCACGCCCAGGACGAAGTAGAGGCGGCCCAGCGCCAGTTGGAAGAAATCGTCCAGCGTCACCCCGCCAACCGCAAAGCCCGCGTGCTGCTGGTCAACTACTGGAAAGAGACCGGCCAGTTGCAGAACGTCCAAGTGCTGCTCGCTCAACTGGAGCAACAGAACCCGGATGATCCGGCGCTACAGCAGGGCCTCTGATCTGCGATCAGTTCAGCACTGCAAAAACTTGTAAAATCGGCCTCTCTTCGTCCAAATCATTCAAAACGTTGAACCGCCAGTGGCCACTACGGTCAAGTGAATATGGCGCGTCCCATTCGGCGTGCCCCTCTACTTGTACGTGACCTGAGGGCACTTCTTGAGTACATCCAAACAGCTGTTGAGTGAAAAGGCGGCCACCGGCGTCGAAGGTCTTGATGACATTCTTGCCGGGGGGCTATCGCGAAGCCACGTGTTTTTGCTCGAAGGCGAACCCGGCACCGGTAAAACCACCGTGGCCCTGCATTTTCTGCGGGCCGGTGCGCAGAACGGCGAACGTTGCTTATATATCACCCTGTCCGAAACCGAGCACGAACTGCGCCAGGGTGCCAAATCCCACGGCTGGGACTTGGATGAGCATATTCATATCTTCGAGCTGACCCCACCGGAAAGCCTGCTCAACGCCGATCACCAGCAAAGTCTGCTGTATTCCTCCGACCTGGAACTGGGTGAAGCCACCCGCCAGATCTTTGAAGTGGTAGAACGGGTCAAGCCGACCCGCGTGGTGGTCGACAGCCTGTCTGAGATCCGCCTTTTGGCGCAAAGCTCCTTGCGCTATCGCCGGCAGATCCTGGCGATCAAGCACTACTTCGTACGCTATGACGCCACCGTACTGCTGCTGGACGACCTGACCACCGAGTCCCTGGATAAAACCGTGCACAGCGTGGCCCACGGCGTGATTCGCCTGGAAGAACTGACCCCCACCTACGGTGCCGAGCGTCGGCGTATCCGCGTAGTGAAATACCGTGGCCAGAAATACCGTGGCGGCTTTCATGATTTCACCATCATGGGCGACGGCATTCACGTGTTCCCGCGCCTGGTAGCGGCCGAGCATCGCGGTGGTTATAACCGTCAAACGTTGAGCAGTGGCATCGAGGAGTTGGACTCTTTGCTCGGCGGTGGTATCGAGACCGGCTCCAGCAGCCTGATTCTCGGCCCGGCGGGCACCGGCAAGTCGCTGATCTCGATGATCTTCGCCGCCGCCGCCGTGGCGCGAGGCGAAAAGGCTGCGCTGTTTATCTTCGATGAAGAACTGGGCCTGCTGTTCGAGCGCATGAAAAACATGGGCATTGATCTCGCCGCGCTACGGGACACCGGCAACCTGCTGATCGAACAGGTAGACGCCGCTGAACTCTCCCCCGGCGAATTTTCGCACCGGGTTCGTCGCTGCGTGGATGAACGCGGCATCAAGACGGTGGTCATCGACAGTATCAACGGCTACCAGGCCGCCATGCCTGAAGAAAACGCGTTGATCCTGCATATGCATGAGCTGTTGCTGTACCTCAACCGCCGCGGTGCCGCGACCTTCATGACGGTGGCCCAGCACGGCCTGGTGGGCGACATGCAGACCCCGGTCGACATCACCTACCTGGCTGACACCGTGATCCTGCTGCGTTACTTCGAGGCTCTGGGCAAAGTTCGCCGGGCCATTTCGATCATCAAGAAAAGGACTGGCTCCCATGAGTCGACTATCCGCGAATATCGCATCGGCAGCCGTGGCATGACCGTGGGTGTTCCCCTGGATAACTTCCAGGGTGTGCTGCGCGGCATTCCAACCTATATGGGCGCCGGCTCCCCTCTGCTCAAGGATGAGGGCTAGTGCCGGCCCTCTCCCCCATCTCCGAGCGCGCCATCGTGCTGGCGCCCATGGGCCGCGATGGTTCATTGGCGCTGATGATGCTTAACGAAGCCGGCTACAGCGGGATCGTCGCCAGCAACCTGGGGCAAGTGTGCGAAGAACTGGCGCAAGGCGCCGGCCTGCTCATCATTGCCGCCGAGGCGCTGCGTGGCGTAGACCTTGAACCACTGCTCGAGCAATTGCACCAGCAGCCGGCGTGGTCCGACCTGCCGATCGTGCTGATGACCCATCATGGCGGCAAAGAGCAGAACGGCTCCACCCGGCTCAGTGGCTTGCTGGGCAACGTGACGTTTCTGGAGCGGCCTTTCCACCCCATTACCCTGATCAGCCTGGTGAGCGCCGCGCCGCGCTGCGCGGTCGGCGTCGCCAATACGAAGCACGGGACCGGTTGATTGACTTGAGCGAGAGTGAACTGCGGCTGCAGCGCACCCTGGAAACGCTTGAACAGCAAGTGGAAGAACGCACGGCTCAACTGCGCCATAACGAAGAGGCTTTGCGCCAGTCGCAGAAAATGGAAGCCGTCGGCCAGTTGACCGGCGGTATCGCCCATGACTTCAACAATATGCTCACGGGCATTATCGGCAGCCTGGAACTGCTGCGCAGGCGGGTATCCCGAGGCAAGCTGGATGACTTGGACAGCCTGATCGACCTGGGTGTGACCTCCGCCAATCGCGCGGCCAGCCTCACACACCGGTTGCTGGCGTTTTCGCGCCGACAATCGCTTGACTCCAAGCCCGTGCAGATCAATCAACTGGTGGCAGCCATGGGCGAGTTGCTGCAACGCAGCATCAACGAAAGCATCAGCCTGGACATGCGTCTGAGCGATGCCCTGTGGACCGCCGAAGCCGACCCGAACCAGCTCGAAAGCGCCTTGCTCAACCTGGTGATCAACGCGCGCGACGCCATGCCCACGGGTGGCACGCTGACCGTGGAGACCACCAATCGCCACCTCGACAGTGTCTTTACCGCCGCCTACGGCACCTTGACCCCGGGCGACTACGTAGAGCTGAGTGTCAGCGACAACGGTTGCGGCATACCGCAACATCTGATGGGCCGCGTGTTCGATCCGTTTTTTACCACCAAACCCATCGGCCAAGGCACCGGTCTTGGGTTGTCGATGATCTACGGCTTCGCTCGTCAGTCTCGTGGGCATGTGACCATCCACAGCGAAGTCAACCAAGGCACGACGGTCAGCCTGTTTCTGCCGCGCTTCATCGGTGAGCCCCAGCCACAGGCGCCGCTCAACCCGACACTGCTGCCGTTTGCCAATGCTGGGGAAACGGTGTTGATTGTCGAGGATGACCCCGCGGTTCGGGTGCTGGTCAGCGCTGTGCTCAAAGAACTGGGGTATGGGTTTATCGAGGCTGGGGATGCGAATACGGCGGTGCCGATCATTGAATCCGAACAGCGCATCGACCTGATGATCAGCGATGTCGGCCTACCCGGTATGAACGGCCGGCAACTGGCGGAAATCGGCCGGCAGATTCGTCCTCAACTCAAGGTATTGTTCATCACCGGCTATGCCGAGCACGCCGCCGTGCGAGGGGGGTTCCTGGATCCTGGCATGCAGTTGATCACCAAGCCGTTTACCTTCGATTTGTTGACCGCCAAGGTCCGAGAAATGATCAGGGCCTAGGGCGGTCACGCCACCTGATAAAAGGAAAACGTCGAGATGCGCAGGGTCTCAAGTTGTGGGGTATTAGGCCAATAAACGCTGGATATGCTCCTGCAGCGTATCCAGATCGAACGGCTTGGCCAGGATCGGCGCATTGCGCGTGATGGGGCTGTGGCAGTCCAGAATTTCCTGCGGGTACCCGCTGATAAAGATCACCTTCAGCTCCGGACGCAATTTGATTGCCGGCTCGGCAATCTGCACGCCCGAGATCCCACCCGGCAGGCGGTAATCGGTGACCATCAAGTCCAGGTGCGGTTTGGTCGCAAGGATTTCGAAGGCCTGCTCCCCGTCGATCGCCTTCAAGACCCGGTAGCCCAAGCCTGCCAGGTACTCGCCCAGCACAAACATAATGGATTCGTCGTCCTCGACGATCAGTACGACATCTTGTGCATCTTCACTCATGGGAAGCCTTTGTCCGGTCAATTGCTGCAGTTACGACCATGGGGTCACGCAGAGGTTGCGTCGGGGTGACGATTGATTTCACTCGGCCACTTCCAAAGGCAGGCATACCCGGAACAGGGCGCCCTCACCTATCTGACTCTCGACCTCAATCGTGCCGCCATGGGCCGCCACGATCTGTTCGGAAATAAACAGGCCCAGGCCCAGGCCGGCTGCGGAATGGTTGGCCGAAACCCGTTCGAACTGTTGGAAAATACGCTTCTGGTTCTCCTCGCTGATACCAATGCCATGGTCGCGTACCTCTACCCGCGCTTCGCCATGCTCGGTATACACCCGCACCTGCACCGGGCTCTTGGCTCCGTAGCGCAGGGCGTTGGTCAGCAGGTTGGTGATCACCTGCTCGATACGGAACTCATCCCAGCAGCCTTGCACGGGGCTTTCGGCCTGCAATTGCATGGACGACTCGGCGGCTGCCACTTGCGGCGCGAAGTTATCCACCAGGTTGCGTACCAGTTGCGCAAGGTCGATGCGTGCCGGGCGAATCGACAGCTTGCCGGTACGGATACGCGACACGTCGAGCATGTCCTCGATCAGGCGGATCAAGCTCTGGATCTGGCGCTCATCGCGGTCAACCATGGCGCGCATCTTGTCCAGGGTAAACGCCGCGGCGTTGTCCCGGGCCAGGTGCATCTTGCGCAGTTGGGTCTCCAGAATCAGCCCGTTGAGGGGCGTACGCACTTCGTGGGCGACAATCGACATGAAGTCGTCACGCATGCGCACCGCCTGTTCCAGCTCGGCCTGGGTGGCCTGCAGGCGCGTGAGCAACAGCTCCTGCTCACGGCGGCTGCGCTCCAGTTCTTCAACTTGCAGCTTCATCGCCTTGCTCTGCCGATACAGGTCGACGAACACATTGACCTTGCTCTTGACCGCATGGATATCCAGCGGCTTGTGCAGGAAGTCCACCGCGCCGCTTTCATAGCCCTTGAAGGCGTAGTTGAGTTCGCGGCCAGCGGCGCTGACGAACACGATGGGGATGTTCTTGGTCTTTTCGGTGCCGCGCATCAGTTCGGCCAGTTCGAAACCGTTCATGCCAGGCATCTGCACGTCGAGGATCGCCATGGCGAATTCATGTTCCAGCAACAGGGACAACGCCTCGTCGGCACTCAATGCCTTGAAGACCTGGCGATCCTCACGCTTGATCAGCGCCTCGAGGGCCAGCAGGTTTTCCGGCAGATCGTCGACGATCAGCAGTTTGGCCTGGACAGTACTTAACATGGGAAGGGTTCCAGGGAAGCCAGCAATGAGCCGATTCGGCTCAAGGAAAGAATATGGTCAGGTGTGTGCAAGGCCAGGGCCGCCAGGGGCATGACGGCAATGCGTGCCTCTTGTGGGTCCTGCACGATGGTAATGCCACCCGATTGCTTGACGTGGGCCCGCCCGCTTGCGCCGTCCTGGTTGGCGCCAGTCAACAAAATGGCGAGCAGGCCCGGCCCATACACATCGGCCGCCGAGGAAAACAGGTAGTCGATGGCGGGTCTGGAATGGTGCACCCGGTCTTCCTGGCTCAGGGACAGGCTGCGGTCCTGCTCTACCGAGAGGTGATAACCGGGCCCGGCAAAGTACAAGGTGCCCGCCTCCAGCGCTTCTTTGTCCCTGGCCTCCTTGACCGGGATGTTCAGGCGCCGGGCAAAGACTTCTGCCAGTTGGCTGCGGCGCTCGTCCGGCAGGTGCAGCACGGCAATGATCGGCAGCGCGAAGGTGCTCGGCAACTGGCCGAAAATACTCAGCAACGCCTCAACGCCGCCGGCGGAAGCGCCGACGACGATGGCTTCGATCCCCGAAATCGGGGTGTCTGGCGCGTCGCTCATGATTTTCGGTAAATCCGTTCCTGCTTGACCAAGGGCTCGAATTGCTTGCTGTAGGCGGAAAAATCCAGGGTTTCCTTGCTGCCCAGCACCAAAAAGCCGCGATGACACAGCGACTCATGAAACAAGCCAAACGCTCGATCTTGCAATTTTTTATTGAAATAAATCAATACGTTACGACATGAAATTAATTGAGTTTCTGAGAATACGCTGTCGGTTGCCAGGCTGTGGTCGGCAAAGGTCACGTTCTCGCGCAATGTCTTGTCGAAGATCGCGTAATCGTAAGCCGCTGTGTAGTAGTCAGCAAATGAACGTTGCCCGCCGGCCTGCTGATAATTGGCGGTGTAGGCGCGCACGTTCTCCAGGGAAAAGATGCCCTGCTTGGCTTTATCCAGCGACGCGGGGTTGATGTCCGTGGCGTAGATGATGGTGCGTTCCAGCAAGCCTTCTTCACGCAGCAGGATGGCCATGGAGTACACCTCCTCGCCCGTGCTGCAGCCGGCAATCCAGATCTTGATCGACGGGTAGGTCTTGAGCAGCGGCACGACTTCCTGGCGAATCGCGAGGAAGTGCGACGGGTCGCGAAACATCTCGCTCACCGGAATGGTCAAGAATTGCAGCAACTGCATGAACGCGGCCGGGTCGTGCAACACGCGCTCTTGCAGTGCGGAAATGGTCGCGCAGTCGAACTGACGCAAGGCATGGGCCACACGGCGTTTGACCGACGCGCCCGAGTAGTCGCGAAAGTCATAGCTGTACTTGAGGTAAATCGCCTCGATCAACAGGCGCAGCTCAATATCGCTGCTCTTATCCAAGAAACACTGCTCCACTTAAATGCGTTCCATCTTCGGTAGCCATACGCGAATCAGTGAGAACAGGCGGTCCAGGTCAATCGGCTTGGCCAGGTAATCGTTTGAGCCTGCTGCCAGGCAACGTTCCTGATCGTCCTTCATGGCCTTGGCCGTCACGGCAATGATTGGCAGTTTTTTCCAGCGTGGGTCCTGGCGGATCAAGGCGGTGGCCTCGTAACCGTCCATCTCCGGCATCATCACGTCCATCAGCACCAGGTCGATATCGTCCACTTCATTGAGCTTGTCGATGGCTTCCTGGCCGTTACGCCCGATCACCACCACAGCGCCTTTGTGCTCCAGGGCGCTGGTCAGGGCGAAGATATTGCGTACGTCATCGTCCACCAGCAGGATCTTGCGCCCCTCGAAGACCTTATCGCGGCTGCGGGCAGTCTTGAGCATCTTCTGGCGGTCATGGGACAACTGGGATTCGACTTTGTGCAGAAACAGCGTGACTTCATCCAGCAGACGCTCAGGCGAGCGCGCACCCTTGATGATGATCGAGCGTGAATACTTGCGCAGTTCGGCCTCTTCATCCCGGGTCAGGTTACGCCCGGTATAGACGATTACTGGCGGGAACGAGCAGATGTCCTCGGTGGCCATACGCTTGAGCAGCTCGTTGCCGAGCATGTCCGGCAGCTTGAGGTCGATGATCATGCAGTCGTAGATAGTGGTGCGCAGCAGGTCGAGGGCCTCCTGGGCGAAGCCTACGGCGGTGATCTCGATGTCATCGTCGCCGATCAGGCGGGCAATGCTGTCGCGCTGCAGGTCGTCGTCTTCCACCAGCAGGATGCGCTTGACCTTCTGGGTCAACTTGGCTTCCAGGCGCGCAAACACGTCCTTGAGCTCTTCGCGGGTAGTGGGCTTGACGGCATAACCGATGGCGCCCATGTGCATGGCGGCTTCGACGCGGTCTTCCACGGAAATCACATGCACGGGGATATGGCGCGTGTTGGCGTGTTCCTTGAGGCGTTGCAGCACGGTCAGCCCGGAATGGTCTGGCAGGCGCATGTCCAGCAGGATCGCGTCGGGGATGTACTGCTCGGCAAGGCTATAGCCCTCGTCGGCACCGTGGGCTACCAGGCAGTGGTAACCCAGTTCGTGAGCGAGGTCGAACAGGATTCGCGCAAAATTCGGCTCGTCTTCCACCACCAGGATGCA
This sequence comes from Pseudomonas sp. NBRC 111138, assembly GCF_001320835.1. Taxonomy (NCBI): domain Bacteria; kingdom Pseudomonadati; phylum Pseudomonadota; class Gammaproteobacteria; order Pseudomonadales; family Pseudomonadaceae; genus Pseudomonas; species Pseudomonas sp. NBRC 111138. The sequence continues at coordinate 111,069 of NZ_BCBO01000063.1, forward strand.
GCGGGTGCTGAACGGTGCTTTTTCTCGGTCGTCGGCAAAGCGTGGGATCAGCTTGGCGTCGGCCACCGGCAATGGCGACACCTTGACGGGCGCCGGTGCCGGCGCGACCACCACTTGACGCGGTGGCTCGATCGGCGCTGCGTCCTCGTCGCGTTCGACATACTGTTCAGGCAGTACAAGCGTGAAAATACTGCCTTTGCCCGGTTCGCTGGTCACACTGATATAGCCGCCCAGCAAGGTGGCCAGGTCACGGGAAATCGACAAGCCCAGGCCAGTACCGCCGTAACGGCGATTGGTGGTTCCGTCGGCCTGGCGGAAGGCTTCGAAGATGCTTTCCTGCTGATCCGGGGCGATACCTATGCCGGAATCGCGCACGGTAAAGGCAATGCCCTCCCCCGGCGCGCGTGACACCGACAGGCTGACCTCGCCCTGTTCGGTGAACTTGATGGCGTTGGACAACAGGTTCTTGAGGATCTGCTCCAGGCGTTGGCGATCAGTAAACAGCAGGGTTGGCGAGCCTTGCTGCACGTCCACCTGGAAGCCCAGTTTGCGGTCCATTGCCAGCGGCTCGAACATGCCGCGCAGGCCATCCACCAGGCGTTCGACGCTAGCGTTTTCCGGGCGCACTTCCAGCTTGCCGGCTTCGACCTTGGAAATATCCAGGATGTCGTTGATCAGGTTGAGCAAGTCATTGCCGGCTGAATAGATCGATTCGGCAAACTTGACCTGCTCGGCGCTGAGGTTTTCCTGGGGGTTATCTGCCAGCAGTTTGGCCAGGATCAGCGAGCTGTTCAGCGGTGTGCGCAGCTCGTGAGACATGTTGGCCAGGAATTCGGACTTGTACTTGCTGGAACGCTGCAGCTCATCGGCGCGGTCTTCCAGCTCCAGTTGGGCCTGGTTCAGCTCGATGTTCTTGCGGTCCATGGCGTCGCGCTGTTCGGCCAGGGTCTGGGTCTGTTCGGCGAGTTGCTCGTTGGTCTGCTCCAGCTCAGCCTGCTGGGTTTCCAGGTGGGCCTGGGACTCCTTGAGGATGCGCGACTGTTCTTCCAGCTCTTCGTTGGCGGTCTTGAGCTCTTCCTGCTGTACTTGCAGTTCTTCGTTGAGCTGCTGGGTCTCGGCCAGCACTTCCTGCAAGCGCTGGCGATAGCGCGCGGCTTCGATGGAGGTGCCGATATTGCCGGCGATCAGTTCCAGCAGTTCGATATCACGCTCATCCAGCGGGCGCAGGAAACCCAGCTCGACCACGCCATTGACACGGTCATCATCGCTGGTTGGCACCACCAATACGCTGCGGGCGGCCCCTTCACCGAGGCCGGAACTGACCTTGAAGTAATCCACCGGCACATCGTCCAGGCGAATCAGGCGATCGCGCTGGGCGGCCTGCCCGACGATGCCTTCGTCGCTGTAGATCGACTGTTCCTGTTGTTCCTGCTCGCGGGAGAAGCCATACGTGGCCACACGCTTGAGGCCGCCGTGTTCTTCGCGCACGTACAGCGCCGCGACGGCCGAGCCCATGTACTGGGCGAAGAACTGCAGGATATTGCGTCCCAGCATGTTCAGGGTCAGTTGGCCCAGCACTTGCTCGGCCAGCTCGGTCTGGCCATTGCGCAGCCAGGCGGTTTGCTCCAGGCGCCGTGCAATCTTCTGTTGTGACGCGAGGTTTGCGCTGTAACTCTTTGAAAGTGAAATTAAATTCTTCCTGCCGATGTAGGCCAGAAAACCACTCAGCCCCAGTACAAACGCCAGGTACAACGTGACACTGATCACCGTCGTGCGGGTAACCTCTGCGTTACGGGTGATACGGAACTGTTGTTCCATCGCCACCGCGTCCTCATATTCCTTGCGAATTTCATCGGTGAGCCGCTTGCCCCGGCCCGCCTTGACCGCGCCCCGGTAATCACCGCTGTTGCGCTGCAGCTCAATCATCGACTGTGCGTAGTTGTTCCATTCGGTTTGCAAGGTTTCCAAGCGCTTGAGTCGGTCGACCTGCTGCGGGTTGTCGGCCACAAGATCCTGCAAATTGCGCAGGTCGGCAATGATCCGCGGCTTGGCCACTTCGTACGGATCAAGGAAGTGCTCGTCACCGGTGATCAGGAACCCGCGCATACCCGTTTCCAGGTCAACCGTCAGTTTGGACGTCTCATTGAGGTTGTTAATGACGCGGTCGGTGTGCTCCACCCACTGGATCACCGAGAGCAAATAGGTAATCAGGCAGACGAAAAACACCGCGCTGAGCACGCCCACGCCCAAGGGCAGGGCCACGTTACGGCTCAGCAAGGTACGAAAGCTTTTTTCATCGACGGACGACGCGGGTGTCATGGGCATGCCTTGGCCAAATGCGGGAAAACCGCAAGTTTGCCCGAATAACGTCGCTCAACGCTATGTTTGTGCGTTGATTGGCAGCGGATGCGGTCTAGCTCATGGCGCCTGCACCTTGGTGAGTCAGCACGCAAGCGGACGGGACTTTTTGCGCCGCTAAGGTCACAATGCCAGCAATTGCTTCGGAACTTGCTGGCATTGTTATTACTCACAATCTAGTTGCCTTTAAGCCCAGCGCTCTCACTGTTCAGGAAAGTCCACTATGTCTCACACCTCCACCATCCTTGTAGTCGAAGACGACGCCATCGTGCGCATGCTGATCGTCGATGTCCTCGAAGAGTTGGAGTTCACGGTGCTCGAAGCCGCGGATGCTGGGGAAGCACTGGCGCTAGTGCAAAATACCGACAAGATCATCGACCTGATGATGACCGACGTTGGCCTGCCCGACATGGACGGCAAACAACTGGCGAACAAAGTCCGCGAACTGCGCGCGACCCTGCCTATCCTGTTTGCCAGCGGCTATGCCGAAAACATTGATGTACCCGAGGGTATGGAGGTGATTGGCAAGCCGTTTTCGATCGATCAGTTGCGTGACAAAGTCAAATCCATGCTCTAACGCCCCTTCCCCATGGTCCTTTGCAGAGATTAACGTGACGACCGGCCAATAAAACAGGAAACTCAGCGCCTTCACGCCACGCTCTCAGATAGCACTCAGGAAGGACGCAACAACATGATTGGAAAACCGACGCGCCTGCTGTTGGCGAGCCTCTCGATACTCATGAGCTCCGGCGCCTGGGCTGACTTCACCGCAAGCCCCAGCGAAGCCAGGGCCATTGCCAAGGAAGCCTACTTGTACGGCTTCCCGGTGGTGCAGATGTACAAGACGCTCTACACCCAGGCCGTTGATAAAGGCGGTGCCCACTTCAAGGCGCCGTTCAACCGTATCGAAAACAGCGCCCAGGTGCTCACCCCCAAGGACAACGCAGTTACCACCCCGAACGTCGACACGCCGTACTCGTTCGTGTGGATGGACCTGCGCAAAGAGCCGCTGGTGCTGACCCTGCCCAAGATTGAAGACAACCGCTATTACTCGGTGCAGTTGATCGACCTCTATACGCAGAATTTCGCCTACCTGGGCACCCGCAGTACCGGCAATAACGGCGGGCACTACATGATCGCCGGGCCAGACTGGAAAGGTCAGCAGCCGGTGGACATCGACCGTGTGGTCTACAGCGAAAGCAACATCGCTTACGCGCTTTACCGCACGCAACTGTTTGATGACAAAGACCTGGGCAAGGTCAAGCAGATCCAGAGCGGCTACAAGGTGCAGGCGCTGAGCAGTTATGTGAAGCAACCCGCCCCCGCCAACGTGCCGAAGATCCAATGGCCCAAGCCGATGGCGACCATGACCGAAGGCCCGCAGCTGTTTCGCTACCTGAACTTCATGCTGGCCTTCGCCGCGTCCCAGGACAATGAAAAAGATCTGCTGGCGCGCTTTGCCAGGATCGGTATTGCCCCGGGCGCGCCGTTCAAAGTCAACCAGTTGAACGCCGAGCAGCGCAAGGCCCTGGAAGACGGCATCGCCGATGGCCGCGCTGAATTCGCCGCATTCAAGAAGGCCAAGGTCGACACCCACCAAGTAACCGGCGCAGACCTGTACGGCAGCCGCGACCACCTGCAAAACAACTACCTGTACCGCTACGCCGGTGCCGAGCTGGGGATGTTCGGCAACTCCAGTGATGAAGCCGCGCACTTGAGCTACGTCATCGACAGCGAAGGCAAGCCGGCCAATGGTGCACGCCACAGCTATACCGTGCATTTTGCCAAGGACCAGTTGCCGCCGGCTGATGCGTTCTGGTCGCTGACGATGTACGACGCCAAGACCAAATTGCTGGTGCCGAATCACAAGAAGCGCTACCTGATCAACTCGCAGATGCTACCGACCCTCAAGCTCGATGCCGATGGTGGCTTGACCCTGGCATTGCAACACCACGAGCCACCCAAGGCTGAGCAGAGCAACTGGTTGCCGGCCCCACCCGGCCCGTTTTACGCGGTCTTGCGCATTTACCTGCCCAAGCCTGAAGTCGCTAGCGGCCAGTGGAAGGTACCAGCGTTGACGCCGCTAAAATAATCTTTGCGAAATAAAAAAAGCGTGGCGGGTGATGACCCGCCGCGCTTTTTTTGGCTCAGTGTTTTTTCAGTTTCACGTAGGACTGGTGCAGGTCCGACGCCCAACCGTCGATAACGCTTTTCACATCGTCGGCCTTCATCACTTGGGAGTCATTAGCCAGCGGCTTGCCGGTACCTTTGCGCACCACTTGGGCCAGCACTTTATGAGTGGCGCCATCGAGGAACTGCGCCTCGGTGCCCAGGGTGGTCTCCTGGTCGCGAATGCCAGTGCCCGTGCTCACTGCCGCGGCCACCAGGGCGACGGGAATAAACTCATATGGCTTGAGACTCTCGGTCTTGCTGCTCACGGCGGTAATCGCCGCTCTCACAACAATCACCCCTGGGCCTGGGGCATTGGCCACGGGCAGTGACTGACCCAGCTCGCGCTTGAGCGCCTGGTTGTAATAGTCATTGATGCCCCGCAACGTGCTCTCGGGAATTCGGGAAGTGGCCTGGGGCTTGGGGTAAAACTGGGTAGGCTCGATGTAGACCGCGGTGTAGTGGCTCAGGTCCAGCTGTGGATCAACCCAGCGCATCACCTCGGCCCCCGACGGTGACTTGGCTTCCTTGAGCTGGCTGTAGTTGGAAAGGAACCCTGAATATTCATTCGGTTGCACCACTTTGCTGGCGCAACCAACCAAACCGAGCGAGGCGACGCACACTGTGCCGATTATTAGCCTTAGCTTCATTAGTGAACTCCCTGGCGACCATCATCGTAAGAATGAGCTATAGGTATAGCCAATACTTGGGCAGCACACCTGATTTCGCTCGGCGCCAGCCAGTACATGCGTTAAACATTCAGGTCAGAAGCGGAAATCGGAATCCGCGATTCGCCCATATATGTTCACCATGAAGTCTTCTTTTTTGTCGCCATCGAAATCGAAACGCAAAAAGGTGAGATTATGGCTGCGATAATATTCGTGGGTGAAGGTGAGTCGAGGGTGGGCTGCGCGCAGGGCTGAAATATCCAATTTATCCTTGCCGCTGACGAAATCCATTATTACGGTGTTTGCGAAGCTGGCAGATGAGTCGTTCGCGCCGATAACGAAGGTATTTTTACCCGGCCCGCCTGTCAGCCGGTTAAAACCCGAGTTCGCCTTGACATAAAGAATGTCATCGCCCTCGCCGCCCTCCAGTTCGTTACCGACGTCATTGCCAATTAAAATGTCATTGCCCGCACCGCCAATAGCCCGTTCGATGGTGACGCCATTGGCGATCGAAACGTTGCCTAGGCCTCCCCCAACATTAGAGAAGCTGCCCGATTTCAAGTTGAGAACCTGATCTTGCCTGAAGGCGGAGAAATCGAAGGTGTCATTACCATCGGCGTCCCACACGCAAAACACCGGCAAGTCGTCGCTCGACTGCAGTTTGAATACGTCACGATCGGCATTGGAGTTAAAGCCATACGTCGTATCCCCGGTCCGCGTTTGGAGGTTCGCACCAAATTTATCTTGCGTGACTGCAATATCATCCATCATCAGCGCACTTGAATACTGAGTCTTATCACCATGGAACTTATTAAAGCGATGGTCTGAGCGGGTTTCCAGAAAAGGACTCCTTACCGTGTAAGCCGACGTATTTTCCGCGTAGTTGCTTCTCGATACTGCAGACGCTGGGTCAGGAAGACCTAATTTAAAGGCCACAGCCTTTGCAATGATGTGACGCCCAAAACTATTGGGTTTTACCAGCTCATCGGCATGGCGCTGGTTCAGCGATACCTGCACCTTGCCGGGCTCGTCATCGGACACGGGCGTATACCAGGGGGCCTGCCACTTGAAGCTACCGCCATCAACCTTGATCTGCATATGATGGGATTGTGCATTGACAGACTCTTTGAACCGAATATTTGCAGTATCGCTGAAATTATTCAGGGTCTCACGGATCACGCCTTTTTGTGCTTCTGTGAACTGGCTGGTCGTGCCCCCCGTTTCGGGACGATTGGCGAACTCATACGTCACCTCCGCAGGGTCCCCGGAACCCAGTGAACCGGCAAATCCGGCTGCACCTTTTGACCCTTTTAATACTTGGTCCATGGACAATGAAACTTGGCGATGTTTAATCTTATCGCCGCGGTCGTCAGCATGAGCAATTTCAACGACAGTCCTGTGTGCAACGCTGGTGGCGCATGCTCTTGCCAACGCAATGTTCGGATCAATATTCATGAGGTAGTCCTATGGGAACTTGGCATTTGTCTACTCGCCTGACGGCAGGCCGGCGACCTGCGTATCAGTGGTATTCCTACGCAAAACAGTTCCAAAAACTCACCTGGCAGCCGACGCCTATCTACCTCATGCT